>DAIDHU010000549.1 GCA_027451915.1 Thiomonas sp.
TCCCGAACTCGGACATTTCGCGCTGCTGCTGGCCCTGCCCGTGGCATTGGTGCAGGCGCTGCTGCCGCTGCTCGGCGCCTGGCGCGGCCAGCGCACATGGATCGCGCTGGCCCGGCCGGCCACCCGCGCCACCTTCGTGCTCGTGGCCTTCGCCTTCGGCTGCCTGTTGTGGTCCCTGCTGCACGATGACTTCTCGGTGCTGTACGTGGCCGAGAACTCCAATACCCTGCTGCCCACCGTGTACAAGATCGGCGCCGCCTGGGGCGGCCACGAAGGCTCCTTCCTGCTGTGGCTGCTCATGCTCTGCGGCTGGTCGCTGGCGGTGTCCTTCTTCTCCCGCAGCCTGCCCGATGAAATGGTCGCGCGGGTGCTGGGCGTGCTCGGGATGGTCGCCTTCGGCTTCCTGGTCTACATCCACCTGACCTCCGACCCCTTCCAGCGCCTGCTGCCGGCGCCGATGAATGGGCGCTCGCTCAACCCCCTGCTGCAGGACCCGGGCATGATGGGCCATCCGCCGATGCTCTACATGGGCTACGTGGGCTTCGCCGTGGCCTTCGCCTTCGCCATCTCGGCGCTGCTGGCCGGGCGCCTGGACACGGCCTGGGCGCGGTGGTCGCGGCCATGGACCATCGCCGCCTGGGTCAGCCTGACCCTGGGCATCGCGCTGGGCTCCTACTGGTCCTACTACGAGTTGGGCTGGGGCGGCTGGTGGTTCTGGGATCCGGTGGAAAACGCCTCCTTCATGCCCTGGCTGGTCGGCACCGCGCTGATCCACTCCCTGGCCGTCACCGAAAAGCGCGGCAGCTTCCGCAACTGGACGGTGCTGCTGGCCATCGGGGCCTTCGGCCTGTCCCTGCTGGGCACCTTCCTGGTGCGATCGGGCGTGCTTTCCTCGGTCCATGCCTTCACCACCGATCCGCGCCGGGGCATGATGATCCTGCTGCTGTTCGCGCTGTACGTCGGCGGCTCGCTGCTGCTGTTCGCGCTGCGCGCCCCGGGACGCGGCCCGGGCGGAAGCTTCGAACTGGTCTCCCGCGAGAGCCTGCTGCTGGGCAACAACGTGCTGCTGGTGGTCGCCGCCGGCAGCGTGCTGCTGGGGACCCTGTACCCGCTGGTGGTGGAGGCCCTGAACCTGGGCAAACTGTCGGTCGGGCCTCCGTATTTCAACAGCGTGTTCGTTCCCGTGGTCGTACCGCTGTTCCTGCTTGCCGCCGTCGGCCCGCTGGCGCGCTGGCGCAGCGACCGCCTGACCGACCTGGCGCGCCCGATGCGGGTGCCGGCCCTGGTGGCGCTGCTGGCCGCGATCGCGCTGCCGCTGTCGCTGGGGCGCTGGGATGCCGGCGCCGCGATCGGCAGCTTTTGCGCGCTGTGGCTGGTGACGGCCGTGTTCCAGCAAGTGCGCAAGCGCCTGCGCAGCGGGATGCCCCCTGGCGGCTACTGGGGCATGCAGCTGGCCCACCTCGGCCTGGCCGTGAGCATCGTAGGGGTCGCGCTGGTCAGTCACTACGAGGCCGAGCGCGGCCTGCGCATGCAGCCCGGCGACTACACCCGGCTGGCCGGCTACACCCTGCGCTTCGAGGGAGTCAAGACCCTTCCCGGCCCCGACTACACGGCGCAACAGGGCGTGTTCGACCTGTCGCGAAACGGCAAACTCCTGGCCGTGCTGCGTCCCGAGAAGCGTGACTATTTCAGCTCCTCGATGCAAATGACCGACACCGCGATCGACACCGGCCCCTTGCGCGATGTCTATGTTTCCCTGGGCGCGCGCCTGCAGGACGGCGGATGGGCGGTGCGCGTGTACTACAAGCCCTTCGTGATCTGGATCTGGTGCGGCGCGCTGCTGATGGCGCTGGGCGGCGTGGCCGCCGCCGCCGATCGGCGCTACCGCACCCTCGGCCGCCGCGCGGCGCAAGCCCTGGAGGCCGTCGCATCATGAGCCGCACATGGAGGATTTCGCTGGTCCTGCTCGTGTTCGCCGGACTGCTCGCGCTGCTCGACATCGGTTTGCATCACGACCCGCACCGCATCCCCTCGCCGCTGATCGGCAAGGCGGCCCCGCAGTTCGACGCCCCCCTGCTCATGCCCACCACGGGGAGCTTCTCGCCCCAACAGCTTCGGGGCAAGGTGTGGCTGCTCAACGTATGGGCCTCCTGGTGCACCTCCTGTCGCGAGGAGCACCCCCTGCTGCTGGCCTTCGCCCACGGCAGGCACGTGCCGCTGGTGGGCCTGGACTACAAGGACGACCCCGTCGCCGCGCGCCATTGGCTGGCCGAGGCCGGGGACCCCTACGACATCGTGGCCAGCGACGGCAACGGGCATATCGGCATCAACTACGGGGTCTACGGGGTGCCCGAGACCTATGTGATCGACGGCGATGGGCACATCGTCTACAAGCAGATCGGCCCGCTGACCGTGCGGGTGCTGCAGGACAAGATCCTTCCCCTGATCCGGAGGTTATCGTCATGAAGCGCCTGTTCCTGATGCTCCTGCTCGCCCTGGCCGCCTCCTCGGCCTGGGCCGGACTGGCGCCCCCGCTGGCGCACGACGAGGCGGCCGAGCAGCGCATGCTGGCCATCACCCGCAATCTGCGCTGCCTGGTGTGCCAGGACGAGTCGCTGGCCGCCTCCCAGGCCAGCCTGGCGCGAGATCTGCGCGCCGAGGTGCGCACGCTGATCGAACGCGGCTACACCGACCAGCAGGTCGTCGACTACCTGGTCGCGCGCTACGGCAACTACGTGCGCTTCCGCCCGCCCTTCGACCCCGAGACCTGGGCGCTGTGGCTGGGTCCCTACGTGCTGCTGGCCCTCGGCTTCGGGGCGCTGGCGCTCACCATACGCGCTCGTCTGCGGC
>DAIDHU010000550.1 GCA_027451915.1 Thiomonas sp.
GCACGCCAGTGCTCCTGCATGGAGCGGCGCGAGAACTCGTAGTCCTTGGACTCCCCCTCGTAGCCCTTGCTGCGGTAGATCAGGTGCACGATGTCCATGTCGCCGGGCCCGGCGTGCAGCCGGGCAAGCTCCAGCGCGTCGGGATCGTTGCGCAGCGACACGGGCAGCTTGTCGAGCAGGCGCCGCACGGCTCGCGCCGCGCGCTGGCCCTGCACGGCATGGCTGGTGTTCAGGCGCGTGCGACTGGAAAAGCGGATGTCCTTCTCGCGCGCGATCACCTCGGGCATGGTGTCCGGCAGGCGCCCGGCGGCCGGGAACAGGTCGACCTGGAAGATCATGCGCCGGCGCGCGTCGGGCTGGTCGAGCACGTACTGCAGCGGCGTGTTCGACAACAGTCCGCCGTCCCAGTAATGCTCGCCGTCGATCTCCACCGGCGGGAAACCGGGTGGCAAGGCGCCGCTGGCCATGACGTGGCGCGCATCCAGGCGCCGCGACGCGGAGTCGAAATACTCGAAGTTGCCGCTGCGCACGTTCACCGCGCCCACCGAAAGCCGGGTGTCGCCATGGTTGATGCGATCGAAATCGACCAGGCGCTCGAGCGTGCGTCGCAGCGGCTCGGTGTCGTAGTGGCTGATCGCGCCGGGCGTGCCGCGTGGCTGCCACCCGACCGGCGGCACGCGCGGCACGAAAAAGCCCGGCACACCGAACACCATGCCGCGCAACGCGCTGGCCTCGTTGAAGGCGCCGCGCAGGTCGCCGGGGAACAGCGCGTCCATGCCCACGGGCATCGGCGAGCTCACGAGTTCCCAGAATTCACGCAGGCGCTGCATTCGCCGTCCCGGCGGGTTGCCGGCGATCAGCGCGGCGTTGATGGCGCCGATGGACACGCCGGCAACCCAGTCGGGCTCCCGGTGGATCGACACCAGCACCTCGTAGACGCCCGCCTGGTACGCGCCGAGGGCTCCACCGCCCTGCAGCACCAGAATGCACTGCGACGCGGCGCAGCGCTCGTCGACAGGGTCGCGCGACACCTTGGTCGCGGAAGGGTTCTTGCCAGTCATGCTCGCTCGCCTCCTGTACGGGTTCGGCAAGCGGCGCGGCAGCCCGCCTCGCTTGCTGCAGTGCACCAGGGTAGCAGCGTGATCGCGCCGTTGTTGTTACAGAATCCTCGGTAGCCCTGGAGGCGCTGCGTCACGCAAGCCCCCCGCGAGGGCGCGGGCCATGAAAAAACCCCCACGCCGTCATGGTCGTGGGGGTCGGGCAGGCGGGGCCTGCGGGGGTCAGTCGTGCAGCACGCGCGTGGCGGCCTCGTTCAGGCGCGGAGGCGTCTCGAAGGTGTGGAAGGGGGGCGGCGACGGCACTTCCCATTCCAGGCCCTCGGCACCGTCCCAGGGACGCTGCGGCGCCTTCACGCCCTGGTGGCGCAGCATCGGCAGCACCACGGCGAACAGGAAGTACACCTGCGCCAGGCCGAACACGAAGGCCCCGACGGACGACAGCTGGTTGAAGTCGGTGAACTGCAGCGGGTAGTCGGCGTAGCGACGCACCATGCCGCCCAGGCCGAGGAAGAACTGCGGGAAGAAGGTCAGGTTGAAGCCGATCATCGACAGCCAGAAGTGGATCTGGCCGGCGCGCTCGTCGTACATCACCCCGGACCACTTCGGGCCCCAGTAGTACACGGCCATGAAGATC
>DAIDHU010000551.1 GCA_027451915.1 Thiomonas sp.
ACATCGGCATCGACGACTTCGGGCGCGTGGATCTGCGCATCGCGCGCATCCACGACGCGCAGGCGGTGGAAGGCTCGACCAAGCTGCTGCGGCTGAGCCTGGACCTCGGCGAACGCGACGACGCGGGCCAACCGCGGCTGCGCAACGTGTTCTCCGGCATCGCCTCGGCCTACGATCCGGCCGCGCTGGTGGGCAAGCTCACCGTGGTCGTGGCCAACCTGGCTCCGCGCAAGATGAAATTCGGACTCAGCGAAGGCATGGTGCTGGCTGCCTCCGCGGACGACGGCACGCCGGGTATTTTCCTGCTCTCTCCCGATACGGGCGCGCGGCCCGGCATGCGGGTGAGCTGAGCCCCGAGGCGCGAGCAGCCATGATGCCAGGCCCGATGCACCTGCCCGGGGGGCGCCGGCCGGCGCAGCCCACGCCGCAGCAGGCGCTGCGCGACTTCGACGATACCGGCTATGCGCAAGGCCCCAGCCGGCACCTGGAGCACCTGCTGGAGGCCGGCTGCGTGCTGCGCTTCGCGCGCATGCCCTTCGTGTTGCGCGAGGGCGAGGCCCGCTTCCTGGATCCGCGCTGGAGCAACGGACAGGCCAAGAACATCAGCCTGCGCGAGTCGGGCGAACTGCGCGGCGCGCAGGGCCAGGAGGCGGAGCTGGCGCAGCTGCGCGCGCTGATCGAGCGCTTCGCCCAGCAGTCGGCGCAGCTGGTCGAGCGCCTGTTCCCCCAATACCGCGGCAAGCTGCGGGCCGGCAATGCCTCGCTGCGCCCCTTCGAGGTGGAAACCCGCCATCGCTCCTGGCGCCAGGACGACACCCGGCTGCATGTGGACGCCTTCCCCTCCAATCCGATGCGTGGGGTGCGCCTGCTGCGGGTGTTCACCAACGTGCACCCGGGCCAGCGCGCGCGCCAATGGCGTGTGGGCGAGGCCTTCGCCGATTTCGCCGAACGCTTCGCCCCGCGCCTGCGCCCGGCCTTTCCCGGCTCGGCCCGGCTGCTGCGCCTGCTGCGCGTGACCAAGGCCCTGCGCACGCCCTACGACGAGGCGATGCTGCAACTGCACGACCTGGCCAAGGCCGACCTGGACTACCAGCGCGACGCACCCCAGGCCGCGGTGGACTTCGCCCCGGGCAGCACCTGGGTGGTGTTCTCCGACCAGGTGCTGCACGCGGTGATGGGCGGGCAGCACATGATGGAGCAGACCTTCTACCTGCACCCGGACGACCAGCTGGTGCCGTCGACGGCGCCTCTGCGCGTGCTCGAGCGCGTGCTCGGGCGCGACCTCGGCGTGCCGGCCCGGCATCCGTGAACACCGCGCCACCCCTCGCCGGCCCGGCGCAAGCCTCGCTGCGCTGGCCGGGCCCCCGCGCGGGCCGCCCCGCAAGGGTGCTGCTGGTGCAGATCTCGGCCATGGGGGACCAGGTGCAGACCCTGCCCGCCGTCTCGGACATCCTGGCGCGCTGGCCGGGCCTGGAGCTGCACTGGGCGGTGGACCGGCGCTTCGCCGAGATCCCGCGCATGCACCCGGGCGTGCGCGAGGTGCATGCCCTGCCGCTCAAGGAGGCCCAGCAAGGCCGCCCCGGCGCGCTGCGGGATCTGCTGCGCCAGGTGCGCGCGCTGCGCGCCCGCGGCTTCGACCTGGTCTGGGATCCCCAGAGCGTGCTCAAGAGTGCGCTTGTGGCGCGCCTGGCGCGCCTGGCGCCCGGCGGGCTGCGCGTGGGCTACCGCGCGGCCGACTGCGGTGGCGAGCCGCTGGCGGCATGCCTGTTCGACCGCCACTACGCGCGACCGCCCGGTGTGCACGGCACGCCCGGGCGCCGCCTGTTCGCGCAGGCGGTGTTCGACACCGACGCCTCGGGCCCGCCGCGCTACGGCCTGCGCGAGGCCTTTGGCGGCCGCCCGCTGATCGTCTATATCAAGTCGGAATTCTACCTGCGGCCCGAGGG
>DAIDHU010000552.1 GCA_027451915.1 Thiomonas sp.
AAGGTGGTGGATCCGGGCGCCTACCAGGACGGCACCACCAACTTCTCCGCGCAGATCCAGAAGTTCAAGGCCGCCGGGGTGCAGATCCTCACCGGCGCGCCGCTGCCCAACGACTTCGCCGTGTTCCTGCGCCAGGCGGCGCAGCAGGGGCTGGCGCGCCAGCTGCGCATCGTCACGCCCGCCAAGGTGGGGCTGTTCCCCGCCGACGTGCAGGCGCTGGGGCGGCTGGGCCTGGGTATCGCCACCGGGGCCTACTGGTCGCCGGCCTTCCCCTACGTCTCGCCGGTGGCCGGCGTGGGCGGCCAGCAACTGGTCGACGCCTACCAGAAGGCCTCGGGCAAGCAGTGGACCCAGCAGCTCGGCGCCTCGCTGTCGCTGTTCGACGCGGGCCTGAGTGCGCTGTCGCGCAGCGGCGCGCCCAAGGATCGCCACGCCGTGATCAAGGCCATTCGCGAACTCGACGTCGTGACCACGGTCGGGCGGGTGAACTTCCGCGACGGTCCGGTGCCCAACGTGGCCACCACGCCGCTGGTGGGCGCGCAATGGCTGGCCGCGCCCTCGGGCAGCCACTTCCCGCTGGAGTACCTGACCGTCGAGCATGCCGACGACCCCAAGGTGCGCATCCAGACCCGGCTGCATCGCTATCACGTCTGAGCGCCAGGCCATGCAGGACATCCAGACCCCCGCGCTGGAGTGGTTCGCCGATCTGGAGGTGGAGGTCGGCGTGCCCATCGAGGTCGGGCGCACCCAGCATGGGCAGCGACGGCTGATTCCCATTCTCGGCGGCAGCGCGCGCGGCCAGGGCTGGAGCGCCAGCGTGCTGCCCGGCGGCGCCGACCACCAGGCCGTGCTCACGCCGCGCCTGGTGGAACTCGACGCGCGCTACGTGCTGCGCACCGACGCCGGTGACTGCCTGTATGTGCACAACCGTGCCATCCGCTGCGCGGCCGAGCAGGTCACAGCGCGGCTCATGCGTGGCGAGCCGGTCCCGGCCGGGGAGGTGTACTTCCGGTGCACGCCCAGCTTCGAGGCCTCGGCCCCCGCCTGGCAGTGGATCACCGAGCAGGTGTTCCTCGGCTCCGGCGTGCGCACGCCGGACCGGGTGCTGATGCGATTTTTCCGCGTGCTCTGAGCGGCTCGCGGCGGCGGCCGCAGGCTGTCGAGGCCGCTTCAGCGTTCGTCGAAGGAGATCTCCACCGTCTCGGTGAGCGGATGGGCCTGGCAGGCGAGGATGAAACCGGCCTCCAGATCGGCCTTTTCCAGCGCGAAATTGCGGTCCATGCGCACCTCGCCGCACAGCAGCCGGGCGCGGCAGGTTCCACATACGCCCGAGGTGCAGGAGTAGGGCAGGTCCAGCCCGGCGGCGCTGGCCACGTCGAGAATGCTGGGATCGCCCTGGCGGAAATCCACCGTGTGCGACAGCCCGTCACGCCGAATGGTCACCCGCGACAGCGGGGGATCCCGGGTCTCGGCGTGATGCATCACCGCGCCCGCCGGCTGCGCGCCCGGCTGTCCAGGGGCCACCCCGAAGCGTTCGATGTGGATGCTTTGCGGCGCCACGCCAGCCGCCAGCAGGGCGCTTTCCGCCTGGTCGTTCATCTGATAGGGCCCGCAGACGAAGGCGTGGTCCACCGTGGAGGCCGGCACCATGCGCTGCAGGAAGGCTCCCACGCGCTCGGCGTCCAGCACGCCCTGGTGCAGCGCCGAATCGCTGTGCTCGTCCGAGAACACGTAATGCAGCTGCAGGCGCGAGAGAAAACGGTTCTTCAGGTCCTCGAGCTCTTCCTTGAACATGGTCGAGCGCAGGCTGCGGTTGCCGTACAGCAGGGTGAAGCTGCTGCGCGGCTCGTGGGTGAGCACGGTCTTCAGGATCGACAACACCGGCGTGATGCCGCTGCCGCCCGCGATGCCCAGGTAGTGCCGAGCGGCGCCGGGGTCCAGCGGCACGTGGAATCGACCCTGCGGCGGCATGATCTCGATGGTGTCGCCGGCGCGCAGCGACCGCGCGATCCAGTTGGAGAACACGCCGTGGCGCACCTTGCGCACGCCGATGCGCAGCAGCTCGTCGCCGACGCCGGCGCATACCGAGTAGGAGCGGCGTACTTCCTGGCCGTCGATGCGGGTGCGCAGCGTGAGGTACTGGCCCTGGGTGAAGGCGAAGCGCTCGCGCAGTTGCTCCGGCACGTCGAAACTGACGATGACCGCCTCCTCGGTGTCGGGTTCGACGGCACGCACGCGCAAGGGATAGAAGTGGGTGTCCATGACGAGGGCGCGGCGCTTGCGCGCCGTCGCGTGTTCGAGGTTCTAGAAGGGCTTGAAGTAGTCGAAGGGCTCGGCGCAGTCCAGGCAGCGCCACAGCGCCTTGCAGGGCGTCGAGCCGAAGCCGGCGATCTGGGCCGTGTGCCGGCTCGCGCAGCGCGGGCATGCGGGGGCCTCGTCGCGGCGGAGCACGAACACTTCGCCGCCGGCCGCCTGCGCGCTGGCGCTGGCGCAGGCCGCCGGCGGCGCGATGCCATAGTCGCGCAGCTTGCGCCGGCCGTCCTCGCTGATCCAGTCGGTGCTCCAGGCGGGAGCCCTGCGCATCTGCGTGCGCACCGGGCCGAGGCCGGCGCGCAGCAGGGCCTCGCGCACGTCGCGCTCGATCATCTCGGTGGCCGGGCAGCCCGAGTAGGTGGGCGTGAGCACCACCTGCAGCGCGCCGTCCTCGGCTTCCAGCACGTCGCGCACGATGCCCAGCTCGCACACCGAGACGGCGGGGATCTCCGGGTCCGGCACGCCGGCCAACACCTGCCAGGCGCGGCCCTTGCGGGAGCCGGCGTCCGGCGCAGGTTTCACCAGGAGCCTCCCGGATAGGCGCGCTGCAGGTACTGCATCTCGGCCAGGAGGTGCCCCATGTGCTCGCTGTGCACCCCTTGGCGGCCGCGACTGCGGAAGGCGCTGTCGGCACCCGGCAGCAGCGTGGCGGCGCGCAACTCGGTCGTCATGCGCTGCTGCCAGGCCTCGCGCAGCTCGGCCCAGCAGGGCCCCAGGCCCGACAGCGCCGCGGCGTCGTCGACGGCGTCCGGCTCGAACAGTTCGTGGTGGTAGGGCCACAACTGCTCCACCGCGCGTTGCGCGCGGCGCCGGGATTCCTCCGTGCCGTCGCCCAGGCGCTGCACCCAGTCCGCCGCGTGCCGCGCGTGGTAGCGCGCCTCCTTCACCGCCTTGCCGGCGATGGCCGCGAGCTGCTCGTCGCTGGACTCCTGCAGGCGCCGCCACAGCAGCTCCAGCAGGACCGCGACCATGAGGTTGCGCACCATGGCCCAGGCGAAATCCCCGCGGGGAAGCTCCACCAGCGTGGGGTTGAAATAATCCCGCTCCTCGCGCAGGAAGGCGAGCTGATCCTCGTCCAGCCCGCCGGCGAGCTCGCCGGCACGCGTGAGCACGCCGCGCGCCTGCCCGAGCAGGTCCAGCGCGATGTTGCTCAGCGCG
>DAIDHU010000553.1 GCA_027451915.1 Thiomonas sp.
CCGGCGGCCATCCAGGCCCGGGCCCGCAGCACCTACGTGGCGCCGCTCGAGGGCCTGGCGGCGGGTCTTCGCGATGCGGGGCGGGGTGCCGGGGACCGCGCGGCGCGTGGAATGCGGGGCCTCACACGCGACCTGGGCTTCAGGTCCTGAGCTGCGGGCGCGCTCGCCTCAGGCATCGCGCGAGCGCGCCGCCTCGAAGTAGCGCATGGTGTAGTCGTAGGCGCTGTCGACCAGGCGCAGGGAGTCCCTCCAGCTCAGCAATCCGGTGGCGTGGTGGGGCGGCGTGAGCAGGTGGGTGGCCAGGCTGCGGCGCAGTTTGCTGCTGGCGTCGTCATGCACCATGGCCGAGCGCGCCAGGATGGCGAACAGGCTGGGCCACTGGCGTCCGTGCAGCCACTGCCAGGTCAGGCGCGGCAGGGTGGGCAGCACCGCGTCCTCGAAGCCGGCGGGCAGCGTGTCCTCGCCGCCGATGTCCACGGCGATGAGTTCGCGCATGCCGGCATCGTGCATGACGTCGGTGGGCAGGTTGTTGAGCACCGCGCCGTCCACATGCACCATGCCGTCGTCCAGCACCGGGGGCAGCAGGCCCGGAATGGCGGCGCCGGCGCGCAGCCATTTCCACAACACGCCGCGGGTGTGCACGTCCACGCGCCCGGCGCTGAGATTGGAGGAAACGCAGAAAAAGGGAATGGGCAGATCCTCGATGCGCCGCGTACCGAAGGCCGCGCGCAGCAGACGGGTCGCGCGCTGGCCGCGGGTCAGCGCGATCAGCGGCAGCGTGAGGTCGCGCAACGGATGCCCGGTGACGAAGGCGAGGCGCATGGCCTGCAGCAGCGCCTGGTCGTCCCACTCGCAGGCCACCCCGGCGGCGACGATGGCGCCGATGCTGGTGCCCCCGATGGCGTCGATGGGCACACCCAGTTCGCGCAGCGCGCGCACCACGCCGAGATGCCCGAAGCCGCGCGCGCCGCCGCCCGACAGCACCAGGCCGGTGGCGCGGCGCGCCAGCAGGCGCGCCAGGCGATCCCAGTCGGCCGGGCCGCGCAGGTGGTGGGGGCTGATGGTGCCTTCGAATCCGCGCAGCCAGGCCGCCGTGCCCGGCGAGGGCGAGGGCCGCGCCCCGTGCAGCAACAACAAGTGGCGCGGGCGCAGCAGGGCGTCGTTGCCGCTGCGGCACAGCGCGTCCGGCCAGGCCGTGGGAGGGTCTTCCAGCGCGGCCAGCAACAGGAACTGGTCGACCTGGCGCATGCAGGATGCTCGCCAGCGTGCATCGCCGTCGGCCACGTAGACCACGAAATCATGTTCGTGCTCACGCTGGTCGTACCAGCCTGGATCTCGCCCGCTGCCCAGCGCCGCGTCCACCAGCAGCACCGAACCGAGCTGGCCTAGCGCGCGCGTCAGCTGCGCCGCGCTTGCGCGCAGCGGCAATCCCGGGTGCGCGTCGAGCAGCGCGAAGCTGCGCGGGGCCTGGGTGTCCAGCGCATCCTCGCGCCATTGCACCTGCTCGAGCAGCCGGCGCAGGGTGCGCGCCAGGGCCTCGGGGTGCTCGGCCATCAGCGCCAGCAGCAGCTCCGCGCTGCGCAGGCGCAGCAGCACGCAATCGCGCAGCGCACGCACCGTGGCCATGCGCTCGCGCCGGGCCAGCAGGCCGAGTTCGCCCACCGTCTGGCCCGAAGCCACCACGCCCAGCAGGCGTTCGTGATGGCTGGAATGCCCGGGCCCGAACACCCCCAGGCTTCCCGATGCGACCACGTACACCGCGTCGGAGGCGTCCCCGCGCCGGAACAGGGTTTCGCCCCCCGCCAGTTGCAGGGGCTCGACATGGGGCAACAGGGATTCCAGGACTTCACTGCGCAGCTCGCCGAACAGGGCGGTGCGTTGCAGCAGGCGCAGCGAGGTCGTGGCTGAATCGGCGTGCATCGGGAAATGTCAATATGGCGTGATTCGGGAATTCTGGCGCGGCTGCATGCGAATGCCAAGCGTTTTTCGCACGCGCGGGGTTGCCGCGTGGCAAATCGGTGCGCGCGCAAAATCGCCGCCTCCGGGTGACGCGAAATCCGGCGTGTCCTGGAGATTAATCCCCAGTGATTCGACGGAACCCCCGCCCAGAAAACATTCCATGGCACCTAGCATCGGCGTACCGATATCCATACGGGCGACGTGGACGTCCATCGAGGGCCGGGCCTTGCACCGCCCTCAGCAGGCGGGGGAACGCCGGCGGGGGAACGCAGCGCGCCGCAGTGATCATTCCAATGAGCGAGGCTCGCGCATGTGCCCCAGGAACCGATACCCGCTGAACCGCCGCACGCCGGCGAGGCCCTCGAGCCAGCAGGCGCGCGCGCGCCTGCCCTTGTTTCGACGCAAGAGGCTTTGCGAGGCGTTGCTGAGCGCCTTGCTGGTTCTGGAATCGCGCAGGGCCCTCGCGGTAACCTATCAATGCACCACCGACGTGCTCAGCTCGAGCTCCGCGAACTCCAATTCGACTTCCAACGGATCCCTGGTGTCCATTTTCTACCAGAATCTATCCTGCGGGGAGATTCCGAGCAGCGTCGTGGTTGGGGCCTTGGTTCTGGATAACACCGGCTTGAATGAGGAAATTCCCAGCACCAACACGACCCTGTATTTCGAGAATCCGGGCTCAGGAGGCGGCTACGCGCTCGAAATGACCGGAGGGGCCCCTGAGCTGAATATGAACGGGTATTCCATCACCTACGCCGCCGACAATACCAACAGACTGAGTTCCAACATCGGAGGGGTCACGGTCTATGCGACCTCCCTCTGGAATGTCGGCACGGTCAGCAACACGATCATCCAGGCGGGCGTGACCTTGGCGCCGGGCGCGGCGACCTCCCTGGGCGGCAGCGTGGTCCTGGGCGACCCCGGCGAGATCACCTACGGCGCCACTGAAATCGCGCCCACCCTGCTGATGGGCTACGGAGGGTTCACCAGCTATTCCGGCCCCATCGACATCGTCGATTCCTACGGCGTGCTCCAGTCCTTTACAAATCAAGCCGTAGCGCTGTACGGGGCCATCTCGGACGCGCCGGGTGGTTATGCGGGCGGCGTGGAGTTCTCCACCAGCGCCGGCGTCGCAGCATCCTTCGATCTCTACGCCTACGACACGACCTATTCGCCGACCATCATCGACTCGGGGGTCACCGTGACCCCGGAAACCGGAGGCGTCCTCGGTACTCCGCCCTCCGTGACCGTGAACGGTACCCTGGTCGCGCCGAACATTCCCATTTCCGTGAAAAGCCTCGACGGAAGCGGCACCGTGGATGTGGGGTCGGGGGGATTGCTCAATATCACCAACGGCAGCACGACCTTCAGCGGGCAGATCATCGACAGCGGAGGCGTGACTGTGGTGGGCGGAACCCAGACCCTGTCCGGCGCCAATACCTACACGGGCGATACCACGATCGATGCCTACGCCGGACTGGATCTGACCGGAACCGCCTCGCTGGTGAATTCGCGGGTGAACACCCCGGGCGGCTTGTTCATTTCCGGGGCCAGCAACGGCGCCACCATCCGCAGCCTGACGGGAAGCTCGATCGGCATCGTCGTGCTGGGCTCGCAGACCCTCACGCTGGACAATGCGGCCGATACCTTTCCCGGGGTGATCTCCGGCACGGGCGGCCTGAACGTGGGAGCCGGTACCGAGGTCCTCACGGGCGCCAATACCTACAGCGGCACCACCACCGTCGCCGCAGGCGCGACCCTGGACCTCAGCGGCGGCGGAAGCGTGGCGAATTCTCCCGTGGCGGCCAACGGGAATTTCGACATCTCCGCCACCTCCGCGGGGGCCACGATCCCGAGCCTGTCGGGCGCCGCGGGCGGGGTGGTCAACCTGGGCGGGCAGAACCTGAGCCTGAGCGCCCCGGTGGGGACCTTCAACGGGGTGATCCAGGGCAGCAACGGCTCGCTGACCCTGCTGGCGGGCACCGAGACCCTGACCGGAGCGAGCACCTTCACGGGCGATACCACCATCGACGCCGGCGCCGGGCTCGACATCACCGGCACCGGCTCGCTGGCGAACTCGCGCATCGTCACGCCGGGCGGTCTGTACATCTCCGGCGCCACCAACGGCACCACCGTGCGCAGCCTGAGCGGCTCCTCGCCAGGTATCGTGGTGCTGGGTTCGCAGACCCTCACCCTGGACAACGCGAGCGACACCTTCGGGGGAGTGATCTCGGGCGTGGGCGGCGGCCTGGACGTCGCCGCAGGCGGCGAGGGGCTCAGCGGCGTCAACACCTACACCGGGGCCACCACGGTGGCCGCCGGCGCGACCCTGGCCCTCAGCGGCGCGGGCTCCGTGAGCAGCTCGGCGGTCACGGCCAACGGGAATTTCGACATTTCGGCGACCTCCGCAGGCGCGTCCATCGTCAGCCTCGCGGGCGGAGGCGCCGGTCTGGTCAACCTGGGAGGGCAGAACCTGAGCCTGAGCAACGCCGTCGATACCTTCAACGGCAGCATCGCGGGCACCGGCTCGCTGACCGTGGCCGGCGGCACGGAAACCCTTACGGGCAACAATGGCTACAGCGGAGCCACCACCATCGACACCGGCGCCACCCTGGCGCTGAGCGGCACCGGCTCCATCGCCTCCTCGGCGGTCAGCGACTCCGGCACCCTGGACATCTCGGGCGTGTTCTCGCGCGCGACCATCGTCAGCCTGAGCGGGCCCAGCGCCGGCCTGGTCAACCTGGGGGGCTCCAACCTCGCGCTGAAACAGGCCTCCGGCACCTTCGGCGGCACCTTGCAGGGCAGCAACGGCTCGCTGAGCGTCGAGGGCGGCACCGAGACCCTGACGGGCACCAGCACCTACACGGGCACGACCACCATCGCCAGCGGCGCCACGCTGGCGCTGAGCGGCTCGGGCGGGGTGGCCAGTTCCTCGGACATGATCGACAACGGCACCCTGGACCTCAGCGGCGCCACGGCGGGCGAGTCCCTCACCACGCTGAGCGGCGCCAGCACCGGCGTGGTGCTCATCGGCAGCCAGACCCTGACCCTGTCCAACGCCAGCACCACCTTCAGCGGCTCGATCCAGGGCACCAGCGGCGCGCTGGTGGTCGCGGCCGGCAAGCAGACCCTGGCCGGAAGCAGCACCTACACCGGCAGCACCACCATCGACAGCGGCGCGACCCTGGCCCTGGCTGGCACGGCCACCATCGCGGTGCCCTCGGCGCTGACCGACAACGGCACCCTGGAGTTCGACAACACCAACGGCACCTGGGGCGCGGTGATCTCCGGCAGCGGCGGCCTGACGGTCAACGGCGGCAGCGCCACGCTCGACCAGGTGAACCTGTACACCGGCACCACCGACATCACCTCCGGCAGCACCCTGTACCTCAGTGGCGTGGGCTCGGTGGTCGCCTCGGCGGTCACCGACGACGGCACCCTGGACATCTCACAGGGCTCAAGCGCCAACACCGTGCGCAGCCTGGCGGGAAGCGGCAGCGTGAACCTGGGCGGCAACACCCTGACCATCGCCGATGCCACCGGCTCGCTCAGCGGGGTGATCCAGGGCACGGGAGGCGCGCTGACCATCGC
>DAIDHU010000554.1 GCA_027451915.1 Thiomonas sp.
CCTGGGCGTGGTCGCGGTGATCCATGCGCCGTATGACGTCTTTCCGGAGTTCGGGCAGCCCTCGGTCACCCTCGTGACCAACGCGGCAGGGCTGGCTCCGCGCCAGATCGAGGCCCTCGTGACCACGCCGGTCGAGGATGCCGTCAATGGTATCCCCGGTCTCGCACACCTGCGCTCGCAATCCATGGAGGGGCTGTCGGTGGTCACCGCGGTGTTCGGCGGCCGCACCGACGTCTATCGTGACCAGCAGCTCGTCGCTCAAAGGGTGGCCCCACTGACGGCCATGCTTCCGAGCGGAGCGACGCCGGTGATCGCGCCGTTGCAATCGTCCACTGGCGTGGCGCTGTCCATCGGGTTGACCTCGTCCAGGCTTTCGCTGATGCAGTTGACCCAGATCGCGCGCTGGACCGTACGCCCGGCCCTGCTTGCCGTGCCGGGGGTGTCCAAGGTGGTGATTTTCGGTGCGCAGCCTGAACAGCTGCAGGCCCAGTTCGATCCGGACAAGCTCGTCGGACTGCACATCGGCCTGAACCAGCTCACCACGGCAGCGGCCGAGTCCAGCGCAGTGCTCGGCGCAGGCGTGATCGACACGCCCAACCAGCAGCTGTTCCTGATGAGCCACGGCCAGGCGACGACTCCCGCGGCATTGGCCGACAGCCTGCTGCTGCGCCGTGCGCACCAGAGCCTGACCCTGGGCTCGGTCGCTCACGTGGTGGCCGCGCCACCACCGGCCATCGGGGGGGCGCTGGTGGGCACCACTCCCGGGCTGCTGCTGGTCGTGGGCTCCCAGTACGGCGCCAATACGCTGGCTGTCACCCGCGAGCTCGACCATGCGCTTGCGAGCCTGGCGCCGGTGTTCAAGCGCGACCGGATCCAGGTCCAGCCCGACGGTCTGCGCCCCGCGTCCTTTATCGACGCGGCCCTGCGCGACGTGCGCAACTCCCTGTCCATCGGCGCGGTATTGATCGTGCTCGTGCTGTACCTGGCGTTGCGCAACTGGCGCACGGCGCTCGTGTCCTTCGCCGCGATTCCCTTGTCGCTGCTTTCGGCCGCGCTTATCCTGGACCACCTCGGCTTCAGCCTGAACACGCTGTCGCTCGGCGGTCTGGCGATCGCCCTGGGCGAGGTGGTCGACGACGCGGTGGTGGGGGTGGAGAACATTCATCGCCGCCTGCGCGAGAACCGCGCGCTGGCGCAGCCACGCCCCGCCTTCGAGGTCTTGTTGCGCGCCACCCTGGAGGTGCGCAAGGCGGTGATCTTCGCCACCTTCGCGGTGGTCGTCGTGTTCCTGCCTATCCTGCGCCTGACGGGAGTAGCGGGGCGCCTGTTCGGACCGCTGGCACTGGCCTACATGTTCGCGATCCTGTCCTCGCTGGCGGTGGCGCTCACGGTGACTCCGGCACTGGCCATGCTGCTGCTCGGCCAGCGCGCGCTGGATCCGGCGGACCCGCCGCTGGTTGCGCGAGCCAAGCGGGGTTACAGCCGTCTGCTGGACTCCGTGCACATGCGGACCGGCCCGGTGCTGGCGCTGGTGGGGCTGATCGTGGTCGCCGGCCTGGCCAGCGTGCCCCTAATGCGCACCAGCTTCCTGCCGCGCTTCAACGAAAACGACCTTATCGTGCATTTCCAGACGGCGCCCGGAACCTCGCTGGTCACGACCATGCGCATCGGCGAGCGGGCCGTCGCGATCATGCAGCGCCTGCCCGAAGTGGCCCATGTGGTGATGCACGCCGGCCGCGCGCACCTGTCCAACGGCAACGCCCTGACCAACAAGGCCGAGATCGATGTCGGCCTGTCGGCCAAGGGCAACGCCGACAGCGCAGAGGCCGAGCGCCGCATCCTGGAGTCCGTCCGGGGCGCGCCGGGGGTGCGCTGGTGGGCGAACACTTTCCTGACCGAGCGGATCCACGAGACTCTCTCCGGCGTGACCGCGCCGGTGGTGGTGACGATCCTTGGCCGCCATCTCTCCGCGCTGAACGAGGACGCCCGTCGCGTGGCCGAGGCGCTGCGCCAGGTGCCGGGCTCGGCCGGGGTGCGTGTGCAGGCGCCACCGGGCACCCCGGAGCTCTCCATTGTCCTCGACCGGGGCGCGCTGACACGCTACGGGTTCACCCCGGTGGAGGTGCTCAAGGCCATCCAGACCTGCTACAGCGGAGCCACGGTCGGCCGCGTCTATACGGCCGGGGCCTCCGTGCCCATCGTGGTGGTGCTTGCACCCGCGCTGCGCGCGGATCCGGCGGCCATCGCCGAGGTGCCGCTGGTCAACCGCGAGGGCACGGTGGTTCTGCTGGGTGCGCTGGCGCGGATCCGCGAGCGCTCCGGCCAGTCGCTCATCCTGCACCGCGGGGCCCAGCGCGTTCAACTCGTCACCGCCAATGTCAGCGGCAGTGCAGGCCAGTTCGTGGCGCGGGCCCGCCGCAGGCTGGCGCACCTTTCCCTGGCGTCGGGTGACTACCTGCGCATCGGCGGAACGGCGGCGGCGTCGGGCCAGGCCCGGCTGCAACTGGCGCTGGACTTCGCCTTGGCGCTGGCGGCGATTCTCGGCCTGCTGGTCATCGCGCTGCGCGACGGCCGCACGGTGGCGCTACTGACCGTCAACCTGCCCTTCGCCCTGGTAGGCGGGGTCGCGGCGATCTGGATCGCGCGACTGCCGGTATCGCTGGGCGCCGCGGTCGGCTTCGTGACAGTGTTCGGGATCACCCTGCGCAACGCCATCATGCTCCTGTCGCACTACCGTTCCCTGGTCACGGAGGACGGACTGCCCTGGACCTGGGAGACGGCGCGGCTCGGGGCGATGAACCGGCTGACCCCGATCCTGATGACGGCCTCGGTCACCGCGCTGGGCTTGCTGCCGCTGGCGATCGGCGCCCACCTTCCGGGGCAGGAGATCGAGGGGCCGATGGCCATAGTGATCCTCGGCGGCTTGTTCAGTTCGACCGCGCTTACCCTGCTGGTTCTGCCGGCCCTGGCGCTGCGCTTCGCAAGATTCCCGCCCGCGCAGGCTCACTGCAGCCGATAGGTGGCGTGGCACGCCACGCAGGTTTGCAGCATCCGACCGAGCAGTTGCTGCGGTTTGCGTACATCGCCGGTGGCGGTGGCGTTTTGCGCGGCGAGCACGAACTCACCGGCCTGCATGTGCAGTTGCGCGCCCAGCGCACGCATGCCAGGGGGCATGTAGCGGGCTTCCTGCTGCGCCTGTTCGCCGTGCATGGACGACATGCCCAGCGCCATCGTCGCAACCTGGGCGGCTTCGTCGTACTTGCCTTCGGCCATTGCCTGCTGGACGTTGGCGATGCCCTGCAGGTGCATGCGCATGGTCGCCAGCACCTCGCGCTTGAGCTGGGGGGGAAAGGCCACGGCCACGCGCAAGCCGCCCGCTGGCACGGGCGGAGCCGACGCGCTGCCATGCATCATCGACGAGTGCATGTCCATGTCTGCGGCGAACGCGAGGGCGCAAATTCCCGCCAGGGCAAAGCCGACGCCGAAACGGCGGATCATCGAGGGAAAAGCCATCGAAGCAAGCCTCCAGGTTGGGCAGCCACGGCGGGCTGGCGGACCCAGCTTAGCCAGCAGGA
>DAIDHU010000555.1 GCA_027451915.1 Thiomonas sp.
GTGGTGGGCGGGCTCAGGGCCCGCAGGCTGCCGCCATCGGCCGCTTGCACCCGAAAGGCCTGGATGGCGCTGGTGAAGCCGCCGCCGCCCTGCACCACGCTGACGTACAGGCTGTGGGTGCGCGGGTTGAAGGCCAGGTCCTGCGCCGCGCCGCGCAGGACCGTGCCCACCCGGGTCGCCCTCCAGGGCTGCGCGCCACGGCCCCTGGCACCGGCACCGCGCGCCCGGGCAGGCGCGGCCGGGGCCGCGAGCATTTTCAAGGCCGGGTCGGCGCTGTCGGCCGCCAGCAGGTCTCCCCGCGCATCGCAGGCCAGAGCGATGCGTCCGCGCGCACCGAAGGGTCTGCCGCGGGCCGCCCAGCGCAGCGCCCAGGGGTGTCCGTCCGGCGGCGGCGCGGGCGGGCGCGCGGTCGTGGGCACGATGCGGAAGGCTTCCACGCTTCCGTCGCGGCCGCCCACGTAGAGGTAGCGTCCGCGGGGATCGACCGCCAGGGCGC
This sequence comes from Thiomonas sp., assembly GCA_027451915.1. Classification (GTDB taxonomy): domain Bacteria; phylum Pseudomonadota; class Gammaproteobacteria; order Burkholderiales; family Burkholderiaceae_C; genus Thiomonas_A. Next base: position 497 of record DAIDHU010000555.1, read on the forward strand.
TGGGCTCCATCGCGGGATCCACGACCTGCGGCGGCGGGGTCCGGCGTGCGTCTGGCGCGGTGTCCGCCCCGGCCCGCGATCCGGCAGGCGGCATGCCGTCGGCTGTGATGGTGCTGACCCCACCCAGCGCGATCAGCGCGCCGGTCGAGGCATTGACCCCGAAGGCCAGCACCTGTTGCCCGCGTTCGCAGGCGACGAACAGGGTGGTGCCGTCGGGACTCAGGGCCAGGGCCGCCGCATGCGCGTGCGCGGGCAGCTCCAGGCTGCCCTGCAGGAGCAAGGTGCCGTCGCGACCCACGGCCACGATGCCCAGGCTGTCGGGCCGGGCTCCCCCGGCCACGTAGACCCACGCGCCGCCGGGCGCCACGGCCAGCGCGCGGGCATGGGCGCCGACCGCGAGGGCGCTGCTCTGCAGCGCGCTCAGCCGCCCCCGGGGGCCGATGGCGAAGGCCTGCAGGAATCCTCCGGACAACAGGACGAAGGCGCGGCGCAGGGCCGTGCAGCGAATGGCCGCGCTGCCCGGCGCGCCCGGTGTTCGCGCCAGTCTCACCTGGGCTTGGTCGAATCGGCAGGCATAGCCGCGCGGCTGGCGCTCGATGCCCAGGCGCTGCACGCTGCCGCCGGGGAAGGGGTGGCGCAGGTCGAAGTCCTTCGATCCCCGCAGCACCGCGCTCTGGCCCCCGGCCTCCACGCTCAGGGAACGCAGCCGGGGCAGCCCGGCGACCCGGATGTGGATGTCATGCCCCTGGTGCGGCGGCCCCTGCGGTGGCGCGGGGGGAGCCTCGGGCGAGACCGCGGCGGGCTGGACGGCAGCCGGCGAGGCCTGGGATGCGGGCGCCGGGGGCATCGTCGCCGGCGCCACGGAGGCCGGTCCGCCGGGTGGCCCGGGTATCGGGCCCGGGGAGGGCGCCGCGGGTGCGACCGGCGCGACCGGCGCCCGCGGCGCCACCGGTGCCGGCGAGCCGGAAGCGGCGGGTGCCGAGGCGCCACCGCCACCGCCACCACCACCACCGCCGCCGCAGGCGTTGAGCAGGCCCGCGCTGCCCAGCGCGAGCAATGCCGTGCGCGCGCTCAGCCGAGTGGCCGGCAGGCGGGGGTGGAGCGTGGGCAGGGGGAAAATGGATCGGATCGTGGTCATGGGTCTGGCACGCACCGGCGGGGGTGCGGCTCCGGCTGGATCCCCTCGAAGATTTATGACTGGGCGCGGCCCGGGATGTCGCCGCTTGTATCGAACGACGACAAAATGACCCGCGCCCTGGCAAATCTAGCTGCGGGGATGCGCCCTCGTATCCCGGGCAAACGGGCGCGCCACGGCAAACTCACGGCCTCCTGACGAGGCCCGGCGCCCCGAGGCCGCCTACCAGGGCGGCAGCACGCTGGCGCGCAGCGCCTCGCGGGCTTCGCGCCAGCGCGGGAAAATCCCGGCCACCGTGGCCCAGAAGCGCGGCCCGTGGTTCATCTCCCGCAGGTGGGAGACCTCGTGCGCGATCACGTAGTCGATGATGTGCGGGGCGAAGTGCAGCAGGCGCCAGTGCAGGCGCAGGCGCCCGTCGGCCCCGGCGCTGCCCCAGCGCGTTCGCGCCGAGCTCAGGCCCACGGCGGTCACGCGCACGTCCAGGCGGCGCGCGAACTCGTGGGCGCGCTGCGTGAACAGCTCCAGCGCGCGTGCGCGCATCCAGGCCTGCGTGGCGGCCCGCATGGTCTCGGCGGGGCAGCCGGGGTCCAGCGGCAGCCACAGGGCGGCGCGCTGTTCATCCAGGCGCGCGGCGCCCAGCGCGCGCCCGGCCAGGCGCAAGTGCAGCCGCGCGCCCAGGTAGGGCAGGCCCGTGCCGTCCACCCAGTCGATGCGCAGGCACTGTTGTTCGCGCAGGCGCTGCTCGCGCAGGCGCAATTGCTGCAGCACCCAGTCCGCCTTGTCGGCCAGCACCTGCTCGATCTGTCCCAGACTGACCCAGCGCGGGGCGCTGACTCGCACCGCCGACTCGTCGATGCGGATGCCGATGGACTTGCGCGAGGCACGGCGCAGCTCGTACACGAAACTGTGCGCCCCATGCACGAAGCGGCGCTGCGCCCGCCCGGCGCCCGGGGAAGGCGGGGTGGCCGGTTCGCACACCCCGAACAGGTCGAACTGCAGCGCGGCGGAATCCATGCGTGCGGGCATCGGGCCGGAACGAGGCAAGGGTTCAGGCGTGCCGCGCCGGCGCGTAGGCCTCGGGATCGAGACGGCGCATTTCCGCTTCGATCCAGTCCTGCACGCGCTGGTTGATCTGCCCCGCCTCCAGCCCCAGGGGCTCGATGGGCGCGCCGATCGACACGTCGATCACGCCCGCGCGCTTGATGAAGGCCTGGCGGGGCCAGCAGCGCGCCGAGGTGACCGCGATCGGCACCACCGTAGCCCCCGTGACCTGGGCAAGGCGCGCGCCGCCCGCCTTGTACTGGCCCTGCTTGCCTCGCGGGGTGCGCGTGCCTTCGGGAAACATGACGATCCAGTAGCCCGCCCGCAACAGCTCGGCGCCCTGGTCCTGCATGCGCGCCAGGGCCGGGGCACCGCGCTTGCGGTCGATGTGCACCATGTCCAGGCGCCCCAGGGTCCAGCCGAAGAAGGGCACCAGCAGGAGTTCGCGCTTGAACACATAGCTCAGCGCGCGCGGCAGCAGCAGTGGCAGCGCCAGGGTCTCCCAGGCCGATTGATGCTTGACCAGCACGATCGCCGGTCCCCGCGGAAGGTTCTCCAGCCCCTGCAGGCGCCAGCGGATGCCGCAGATCAGGCGCGAACCCCACAGCGCCAGCCAGGACCAGCCCACGCAGAAGCGGTACAGGGGGCGGCCGCGCAGCACCAGGGACAGAGCCAGGGCGACCACCGCGTAGGGCACCACGGTGCCGATCAGCCACGCCATGTAGAGCGCGGAACGCAGCCAGGATGCGATCTTGCGCATGCCGGTCTCCGCGCTCTCAGCCCTGTGCCGGCTGGCTGAGCAGCCAGTCGGCGAAGGCCGCGAGGTCGTCGTGCACCAGCGTGCCCTGCGGCAGCGGCTTGTCCCCGGCCAGCGTACGCTGGCCCTTGCCGCTGCGCACCAGGTGCAGCGCGCAGCCCAGGGGCTGGGCGGCCTGCAGGTCGCGCAGCGAGTCGCCGACCACCGGCACGCCCCGCAGATCATCGAGTCCGAAGCGCGCGGCGATCTCACGGAACAGGCCGGAGCGGGGCTTGCGGCATTCGCAGTGGTCCTCGGGCGTGTGCGGGCAGAAGAAAATCGCATCCAGGCGCCCGCCCGCGGCGCTCACCGCCTTTTGCATCTTCAGGTGGATGGCGTTGAGGGTGCTGGTGTCGAACAGCCCGCGTCCCAGCGCCGACTGGTTGGTCGCCACCAGCACGCGCCAGCCCTCGCGGTGCATGCGCGCGATGGCCTCGATGCTGCCGGGCACCGGCACCCATTCCTGCGGCGACTTGACGTAGTCGTCGCGGTCCTCGTTGATCACGCCGTCGCGATCGAGGATCAGCAGTTTCATCGTCCCCCCCCCGGGAAGCGGATTCAGCCGGCCAGGCAAGCCAGGTCGGCGACCTGGCGCATGGCCTGGCGCAAGTGTTCCAGCAGCGCCAGCCGGTTGGCGCGCAGCGCCGGGTCTTCCACGTTGACCATCACCTGGTCGAAAAAGGCGTCCACCGGCGCCTTGAGCGCGGCCAGGCATTGCAGGGCCGCCGTGTGGTCGCCGCGGGCCTGCGCGGCGAGCGCCTGGGGCTGCAGTTCGCGCAGCACGCGCTCGAGCGTCTGTTCGGCCGGCTCGCGCAGCAGCTCCGGCTGCAGCGTGGGGCCGCCCGCGGCCGGGGATTTTTTCAGGATGTTGGCCACGCGCTTGTTCGCGGCCGCCAGCGCCTGGGCCTCGGGCAGCGCGGCGAAGGCGCGCACCGCGTCCAGCCGGGCGACCACGTCGCCCAGCCACTGCGGATGCAGGCTCAGCACCGCCTCCACCTCGCGGGCGCCGTAGCCCTGCTCGCGCAGCAGGTTGGCCATGCGCTCGTAGATGAATTCCCGCAGCGCCTGCGAGGGGTCCTGGAAGCCTTCGACGCCGGCGAAGGCCTCGCAGCCCCATCGCAGCAATTCGTCCAGCGGCCATTCGCGCGACGGCTCGGCGCGTTCCATCAACATGCGCACGATGCCCAGCGCGTGGCGCCGCAGCGCGTAGGGATCCTTGTCGCCGCTGGGGCGCTCGCCAATGCCCCACAGGCCGCACAGGGTCTCCAGCTTGTCGGCCAGGGCCAGGCACAGACCGGTCGCGCCGCGCGGCAGATCATCACCGGCGAAGCGCGGCCGGTAGTGGTCCTCGATGGCCTGGGCCACCTCCGGCGCGAGCCCGTCGTGCAGCGCGTAGTAGCGGCCCATGACACCCTGCAGTTCGGGAAATTCGCCCACCATCTCGGTCAGCAGGTCGGCCTTGGCCAGCTGCGCCGCATGGCCCACCCCGGGCTCGAGGGCGGGGTCGAGGCGCCGCGCCAGCGCGGTGGAGATGCGCGCGACGCGCTGCGTGCGCGCCGCCTGGCTCCCAAGGCGGGCGTGGTAGACCACGCGCTGCAGGCCCTGCGCGCGCTGCTCCAGGCTTTTCTTGCGGTCCTGGTCGTAGAAAAAGCGGGCATCGGCCAGACGCGGGCGCACCACGCGCTCGTTGCCCTCGATCACGGCCGAGGGGTCCAGCGGGTCGATGTTGCTCACGACCAGGAAGCGATGGCTCAGGCGGCCCTGGTCGTCGAGCAGCGGGAAGTACTTCTGATTGGCCTTCATGGTCAGGATCAGGCATTCCTGCGGGACTTCCAGGTATTGCGGGTCGAAGCGGCAGGCCAGCACGCGGGGCTTTTCCACCAGCGCGCAGACCTCGTCGAGCAGGGCTTCGTCGTGCAGCGGGCGCAGGCCGCCGCCGATCTCCCGCGCCGCCTGCTCCAGTTGTTGCGCGATGGCCTCGCGCCGACGCTCGAAACTGGCGATCACCGCCCCTTGTTCGCGCAAGGCGTGTTCGTAGTCGTCCGCGTGCGCCAGTTCCACGAATTCGGAGCGGGCCTCGAAGCGGTGCCCTCGGGTGCGCCGCCCGGCCTGCAGCCCCAGCGCCTGTACAGGCACGACCTCGGCGCCGTGCACAGCCACCAGCCCGTGGGCGGGGCGCACGAAATGCACGGTGCTCCAGCCGTCGCCGAGCTGGTAGCTCATCAGCTTGGGGATGGGCAGTTCGGCCAGCGTGTCCGCCAGCGCGCGCTGCAGACCCTCGGGCAGCGCGACTCCCGGGGCCACCGTGTCGATGTACAGGGTGCTGGCCTTGCCCTCGCCCTGCGCGACCACGCGCGCCGCGGCGGCCTCGTCCAGGCCGAGCGCGGCGAGCTTCTTGCGCAGCGCGGCGCTGGGCTGGCCGCTGGGGTCCAGGCCCACCGAGGCCGGCATCAGCTTGAGCTTGAGCGCGCGCTCGGGCGCCTTGGCCAGGACCTGGCCGATATGCGCGCCCAGGCGCCGCGGACTGGCGAAGGACCGGGTGGTGGAGGATTCGAGCAGCAAGCCTTGCGCTCGCAGCGCCTCGCTCAGGCCGGAGGCGAAGGCGCGACCCAGCTGGGGCAACGCCTTCGGCGGGAGTTCCTCGACGAACAGTTCGACAAGCAGATTGGCGGCGGTCATGGGAGCTGGTTCGGAAACAGGGGCCGGCAGGCCCGGCGGAGTCGCCCGGGCGGTCGGCGAATGGCTTCAGGCGGCCTTTTTCTGCGCCAGTTCGGCGGCGCATTGCGCGGCCCACTCGCGCGGCGCCAGCGGGAAGCCCAGGCGCGCGCGGCTGTCCAGATATTCCTGCGCCACGCCCCGCGCCAGGTTGCGGATGCGGCCGATGTAGGCGGCGCGCTCGGTCACCGAGATGGCGCCGCGGGCGTCGAGCAGGTTGAAGGAATGGGCGCACTTGAGCACCTGCTCGTAGGCCGGCAGCGCCAGGCGCTGCTGCATGAGCTCGCGCGCCTGGCGCTCGTGCGCGGCGAAGGCCTGCTGCAGGAAAGCGGCGTCGCTGTGCTCGAAGTTGTAGGCGCTTTGCTCGACCTCGTTCTGGTGGAACACGTCGCCGTAGTGCAGCGCGCGCGTCTCGCCGGCCACGCGGGTCCGGGTCCACAGCAGTTCATACACGCTTTGCACGCCCTGCAGGTACATGGCCAGGCGCTCCAGCCCGTAGGTGATCTCGCCGGTGATGGGCTTGCAGTCGATTCCGCCCACTTGCTGGAAATAGGTGAACTGGGTCACTTCCATGCCGTTGAGCCAGACTTCCCAGCCCAGGCCCCAGGCCCCGAGCGTGGGGTTTTCCCAGTCGTCCTCGACGAAGCGGATGTCGTTGCGGCTCAGGTCCAGGCCGAGCGCGCGCAGGCTGCCCAGGTACAGGTCCAGGATGTTCTCCGGGGCCGGCTTGAGCACCACCTGGAACTGGTAATAGTGCTGCAGGCGGTTCGGGTTGTCGCCATAGCGCCCGTCCTTGGGCCGCCGGCTGGGTTGGACGTAGGCGGCGTTCCAGGGCTCCGGGCCGATGGCCCGCAGGAAGGTCGCCGTGTGGCTGGTTCCCGCGCCGACCTCCATGTCATAGGGCTGCAGCAGCGCGCAGCCCTGTTCGGCCCAGTAGTTCTGCAGTTGAAGAATGATTTGCTGGAAGGTGAGCATGACTAGGGGATCTGGCTGGGCCCGGCGCGGGCGCGCCACCCCGCGCCGAGCGCGGGGCAGGCAGGGTCAATCGCGAATTGTAGGCAGCGCGCGCGCCGCGCCCGCGGCGAGCACCAGGGCCAGCAGGCTCAGCAGCACCACGGGGGCGTAGCCCAGGCGCGAGGCCAGCCAGGCGTAGGGGGTGAGGCCCGCGGCCGGCTGCACGCTGCCCAGCAATACGCCGGCGGTGTAGGGCGCCAGCTGGCCGGTGACCCGCCCGCGGGCGTCAATGATCGCCGTGATGCCCGTGTTGGTGGAGCGGATGCTGGGCAACTGGAACTCCAGGGAGCGCATGCGGGCGATCTGCAAGTGCTGGGGCAGGGCGATGGTGTCGCCGAACCAGGCCAGGTTGGTGAGGTTGGCGATCACGTTCGGGGCCTGCGAGGGCGACGCGAAACGTTGCGCCAGCTGTTCGCCGAACAGATCCTCGTAGCAGATGGTGGGGGCGATGCGCCTGCCCTGCACCGGGAAGGAGGGCTGGTCGAGGGTGCCGCGGGCGAAGTCGCCCAGGGGCATGTTCATCAGGCGCACGAACCAGTGGAAACCGTAGGGGATGAACTCGCCGAAGGGCACCAGGTGCGCCTTGTCGTAGCGGTAGGGCCGGGCGCCGCCCATCCCGATCACGCTGTTGGTATAGCCGTTCGCGCCTCGGGTCAGGGGAATGCCCACCAGCGCGCGCGCGCCGTGCTCGCGCAGGGCGCCTTGCAAGCGGTCGAGGTAATGGGGCGGGAGCTCATCGGGCAGCACGGGCAGCGCGGTCTCCGGGGTGACGATGAGGTCGGCGCGCAGGCGCTACAGCCACCCGCCGTACAGGTGCAGGGTCGGCGTCAGGCGCTCGGGGCGGAATTTCTCGCTTTGCGCGATGTCGCCTTGCAGCAGGGCCACGCGCAGCGGCGCGCCGTCGGCGTGGGTCCAGCGCAGCTGTCCCACGCGCGCGGCGCCCAGCGCCAGGCCGAGCAGCAGCGCCACCGCCACGGCGGTGCCGCGCAGGCTGAGCTGGCTGGACAGCCCCAGCAAGGCGGCCACCAGCACGGTGAGAAAGCCCACGCCGTAGCCACCCAGCAGCGGCGCGACGCCGGCCAGCGGGCCGCCGACCTGGCTGTAGCCCACCGCCAGCCAGGGAAAGCCGGTGAATACCGTGCCGCGCAGCACTTCGGCCAGGGTCCAGGCGCCCGCCAGCGCCAGCGCGGCGCCCAGGCCCCGGGCCAGCGGCCAGGCTCCCCGCCCGGCGGGCGGCGCCAGGGCCGCGGCCAGCGCGCAGCCCAGCGCCGGGTACAGCGCCAGGTACAGACTGAACAGCAGCACCGCGGCGCCGGCCAGCAAGCCCGGCATGCCACCGTACACCGCCATGCTGATGTACAGCCACCAGATGCCGGTGGCGAACCAGCCCAGGCCGAAGCCCAGGCCCAGCAGCGCGCCCCGGCGCGCGCGCGCGCCGGCGGCCTGCAGCGGGGTGTGCCACAACAGCGCCGCGAAGGCGGCCAGCGCCACCACGGCCAGGCCGGCGGCGTGTTCGCGCCCGAAGCTCCAGGCCAGCAGCCCGCCCAGCGGTGGAGCCAGCCAATGGGCGCGCCCCAGCGCGCGCGCCAGCAGTCCGGTGCGCGGCGGGGACTTCACGGATATCGACTCAGGCATCGCCTCTTCCTCCGCCCTGCGCATAGGGATCGCCGATGCCCAGCCCGGCGAGGATGTCGCGTTCGGCCTGCTCCATGCGCAGAGCCTGGGCATTGCGCAGGTGGTCCCAGCCCAGCGCATGCAGCACCCCGTGCACCACCAGGTGCGCATAGTGGGACGGCAAGGCCTTGCCCTGCGCGTGCGCCTCCTGGGCGACCACGCTGTCGCACAGCACGATGTCGGCCACCGGCGGCCAGGCCTGGTAGGCGAAGGTCAGTACGTTGGTGGCGTAGTCCCGGTGCCGGAATTCCCGGTTCAGGCGCCGGCCTTCGTCCGCTTCCACGAAACGCAGCGTGATGCAGGCCGGCTGCCGAGGCACCGGCGGCGCGCGGCTGGTGTCGGGCCCGCGGCGCAGCGCCGCGCGGACCCAGCGCGCCAGCAGGTGGCGGGGCAGTTGCGCGCGATGTTCGCGGCTGGCGAACTGCACGGACAGCTCCAGGGCGGGAGCCGGGCGAGGTGCCGGGCGCGCGGCGGCGGGCCGCGCCGGGGCCGCGCTCACGATGCCGCGCGGCCCCGACGGGGCCGGGAGCTCGCGGAACCCGCGGCGGCCTCGCCCGCCTGCGCACGCTCGTAGGCCTCGACGATGC
>DAIDHU010000556.1 GCA_027451915.1 Thiomonas sp.
TCGTACACCCACCTGTCGAACGACACGGTGGCCAACGCCGGTGCCAAGCAGTACGCGGTGGGCTACACCTACTCGCTGTCCAAGCAGACCAACCTGTACGCGTCCTACGCGCACATCAGCAACGACACCGCCGCCAAGTACGCGGTGGGCGACGCCACCGATGGCGGCTTCGCGCCGACCCCCGGTGGTTCGTCGTCGGGCCTGGGCTTCGGCATCCGCCACCAGTTCTGATCGACCCAAGTCGAACGAGTTGGAACCGTGCCGCCTCCGGGCGGCCGGTCTTGGAAAACCGCCTTCGGGCGGTTTTTTTTCGCCCCTCGCCCGCGCGCCGGGGGCGGCCAGGAATCGCCGGGCCCGGCGCCCGAAGGCCGGGATGCGCGACAATGCTCCGGTCCGACTGCCCAGTGTGATCTTCGCCATGACCACTTCGTTCCGGGGCCGCGACTTCCGCGCCCGCCCTCGTGCCTCGCTGCAGGACCGCCTGCTGGCCCTGGCCGACAATGCCCTGAAGACCCTGGCCGGAGGCCTGCATGCCTCGCGACCGACGCCCGAGGCCCCCGCGGGGGCGGCAGCGCGTCCGCTGGAGCCGGCCGAACGCGAACTCTCGGGGCGCCTGATGCGGGTCAACCACGTGGGCGAGATCTGCGCCCAGGCGCTGTACCAGGGCCAGGCCCTGGTGGCGCGCGACCCCGCGCTGCGCACCCATTTCGCCCAGGCGGCGCGCGAGGAATGCGACCATCTGGCCTGGTGCCGCGAGCGCCTGGGACAACTCGACTCCCGCCCCAGCCTGCTGGACCCGCTGTGGTACGCGGGCGCGCTGGGCCTGGGCGTGGCGGCCGGCAGCTTCGGCGAAGGGCTCAGCCTGGGGTTCGTGGTGGAGACCGAGAACCAGGTCGAACAGCATCTGGCCTCGCACCTGCAGCGCCTGCCGCAGGCGGACCTGGCCTCGCGCGCCGTGGTGCAACAGATGCGCGACGACGAGGTGGCCCATGCGAACGCCGCGGAAAAACTCGGCGGCTTGCCGCTGCCCGCTCCGGTGCGCTGGGGCATGCGCGCGGCGGCCAGGGTCATGACCACCACCGCCCACTGGATCTGAGGCCCGCGCGCCCGGCGGGCACGGGGGCTCAGCCCTCGACGATCTCGAAACTGGTGGTGATGGCCGCCGTCTTCGCCAGCATGGCGCTGGCGGAACAGTATTTCTCGTGGGAGAGCGTGATCGCCCGCTCGACCTTGGCCGCATCGAGTCCGCGCCCGCTGACCACGAAGTGCATGTGGATGGAGGTGAACACCTTCGGGTCGCTGCCCGCGCGTTCGGCCTGCAGGCGCACGCTGCAGTCGCGCACGTCCTGGCGACCCTTGCGAAGGATGTAGACCACGTCGTAGGCGGCGCAGCCGCCGGTGCCGGCGAGCACCGTTTCCATCGGCCTGGGCGCCAGGTCATGGCCCCCCGGCTCGCCTTCGCGCGCGGCCGGCGCTCCGTCCATGGTGATCATGTGCCCGCTGCCCGTGGTGGCGACGAAGGCCATGCCTTCCCCATCCAGCGGCTTGGTCCAGCGCGCCGTGCATTCCATTGCCAGGCTCTCCCATGCGGCCGATCGCGGCCCATGGCTCTATTGTGCGTCATGCGCCGGGACACAGTTGCCCGCCCGCAACACTGCCGCGCTGCGCCGCCGCCGGCGGGGCGCCCTCCCACGCAACCAAGCCAGCGCATCAGCGCATTCGAATGCACGCAAATTGACCTGGGCCGGGAAGGGTCTTTGCCAAGCACTCGGGTTTGTCCTAAGATAGAGCCATGTCGACGATGTCTGGTCGACGCCTCTTGTCTCCTCCACCCTCCTCCATAGGTGGATTCAAACCCAGGCCCCAAGCCTGGGTTTTTTTTGTGCCCTGCGTGTCGGGGCTGGCGGCTGCCCTTGGATAAACTGGGGTCTTTGCCCGCCCTGGCCCCGCCCGTGACCCGCAAGCCCATCGACTACCTCCAGCGCATCCTGACCGCGAACGTGTACGACGTCGCGCACGAGACGCCGCTGGACCTGGCGCACAACCTCAGCCGCAGGCTGCACAACACCGTGCTGCTCAAGCGCGAGGACCAGCAGCCCGTGTTCAGCTTCAAGCTGCGCGGCGCCTACAACAAGATGTCGCGCCTGAGCGAGGACGAGCGCAAGCGCGGGGTGATCTGCGCATCCGCGGGCAACCATGCCCAGGGCGTCGCGCTGTCGGCGCGCAAGCTGGGATGCCGCGCCGTCATCGTGATGCCCTCGACCACCCCGAAGGTCAAGGTCGACGCGGTGCGCTCTTTCGGCGCGGGCGCCGTCGAGATCGTGCTCGAGGGCGAGAGCTACAGCGACGCCGCGGCGCACGCGGCCAAGCTGCAGGGCGAGCGCGGTCTGAGTTTCGTGCACCCCTTCGACGACCCCGATGTAATCGCGGGCCAGGGCACCATCGGCATGGAAGTGCTGCGCCAGCATCCCGGCCCCCTGCATGCCGTGTTCTGCGCCATCGGGGGCGGTGGCCTGATCTCCGGCGTGGCCTCCTACGTGAAGGCGGTGCGCCCCGAGGTGCGGGTGATCGGCGTGCAGACCACCGACTCGGATGCCATGCTGCGCAGCGTGCGCGCGGGGCGCCGCATCGAGCTGGCCGAAGTCGGCCTGTTCGCCGACGGCACCGCGGTCAAGCGCGTGGGGGAGGAAACCTTTCGCATCGCCCGGGAACTGGTGGACGACTACGTGGTGGTCGACACCGATGCCGTGTGCGCGGCGATCAAGGACGTGTTCGAGGACACCCGCAGCGTGCTCGAACCCTCGGGAGCGATGGCGGTGGCCGCGCTCAAGCAGTATGCCGCGCAGCACAAGCTGAAATCGCAGACCCTGGTGGCCATCACCTGCGGTGCCAACATGAACTTCGACCGCCTGCGATTCGTCGCCGATCGGGCCGAGGTCGGAGAGGCCCGCGAAGCCTTGTTCGCCGTCAGCATTCCCGAAAAGCCGGGAAGTTTCCGCAAGCTGTGCGCGCTCATCGGACAGCGCGCCGTCACCGAATTCAACTATCGCCTCGGCGATGCCGAGCGCGCGCAGGTGTTCGTGGGCATCGCCATCAGCAGCCGCGACGACGCGCGGCGCATCGCGGCCCACCTGGATCGTGCCGGATTCGCCACCCTGGACCTCAGCGAGGACGAACTCGCCAAGCAGCACGTGCGCCACCTGGCGGGCGGGCGCGCGCCGCACGCCGACGAATCGGCGACCCTGCACGAGCGCATCCTGCGCTTCGAGTTTCCCGAGCGCCCGGGCGCCCTCATGCGCTTTCTCGACCGGCTCAAGCCGGACTGGAACATCAGCCTGTTCCATTACCGCAACCAGGGCGGCGACAGCGGCCGCGTGCTGGTGGGCATCCAGGTGCCGCCAGCCGACCGCAAGCGCTTCGCCGAATTCCTCGACTCGCTGGGCTATTCCCATGTCGAGGAAACCGGCAACCCCGCGGTGCGCCTGTTCCTGTAGCTCCCCGCTGCCCGGCAGTGCCTCAGGGCTGCGCCGGCGGGGCCTGCAACACAGGGCGCTGCGGCATGCCCGGGAAGGCATTGGCGCCGGGCTGGCCCGGCGCCGCGGGACCGGGCACCGGAAGGCTGGGAGTCACGCCTTGCGGCGGCTCGCTGCGAAGCACGCTGCGCAGGCCATGGCGCTCGATCTGCACCGTCCCGAAGGCGGTCGACACCAGGCGCACTCCCGGCGCGATCTCGGAACCCACGGGGTAGGCCGCGACGGGCCTGCCGTCCACGCCCAGCAGGGCCGCCCCCGCACGCTCTCCGCCCCCGATCACGCCAAACAGGCGAAAACGCGGCGATGCGCGAGGCGCTTCGGGCGCCGCGCCGTACAGGCGCGAGGCCTGCAGCGCCAGCTGGCCCAGGCTGTCGCCACCCCCGGCCAGCGCATGCTCCGGCCATTGCAGGGGTTGCGCCAGCAGGCGCAGCAGGGCATGGGTCCCCGCCTCGGCGCAGGCGAAGGCCAGCAGCAGGGACAAAAGCCGGGCCAGGCGCCTGGACCGGAGCTCGAAGCCCCCCGTGTCGAGGCCACCGCGCGCGCCGTCAATGATCGGCCTGTGGTGATGGGAAAAGAGTCGCATGGGCCTCGTATTATGGGCTCGGCCATGCGCGACCCCTCAGCCCGGGCCGCGCGGCGCGAAGTTCCCATCCCCACGAGCCAGAGCATGCAAGTCCCGCACTTCCCCTCGAACAAGCCCCGCCGCGCACGCGGCTTCACGCTCATCGAACTGATGGTCGTGCTGGTCATCATGGGCGTGCTGGCCGCGCTGATCGTGCCCAACATCATCGGCCGCACCGACGAAGCCCGGGTCACCGCGGCAAAAACGGATATCGGCACCATCATGCAGGCGTTAAAGCTCTACAAGCTCGACAATGGCTTCTACCCCTCGCAGGAACAGGGGCTGCAGGCGCTGGTGGTCAAGCCCTCGACCGCGCCGGTCCCGGGCAACTGGAAGCCCTACCTGGAGAAGTTGCCCAACGATCCCTGGGGGCGTCCCTACCAGTACCTCAATCCCGGCGTGAAGGGCCCGGTGGACGTATTCAGCTACGGGGCCGACGGCAAACCGGGCGGCGAGGGTTCGAATGCCGACATCGGCAGCTGGCAGTAGTTCGCGCCGCCGCCTCGCAGCCGCCTGCGCCGGCTTCACGCTGCTGGAGATCCTGGCGGCGGTGTTCATCATGGCGCTGCTGACCTCGCTGGCCGCGCTGGCACTGCCCGGGGGCAACGACGAACTGGCGCGCACCGAGGCCCAGCGCCTGGCCGCGCTGTTCGACACGGCTCGCGAACAGGCGGCCGCCTTGTCCATGCCGGTGGCCTGGGCGGCCGGACCCGATGGCTATGCCTTCCTGCGGCCCTCGGCACGCGGCTGGGTGCCGCTGCGGCAGGCTCCGCTATCGCCGCGGGCCTGGGGCTGGCTGGACCTCGCCGGCCCCGGCTCCGCCATCCCACACGCTCCCGGCACGACCTGGTATGCGGGCCAGGTGCGCATCCGGGTGCTGGGCGGTGGAGGCGCGCTGGGGGCCTCCCCTGGCTGGCTGGTGTTCGGCGCCGAACCGGTATCGCAGCCCATGCGCGTGGAGCTGGACACCGGCAGGCTTCGCCTGAGCGTGGCCAGCGACGGCGCGCAGCCCTTCGAGGTCCGCGAACAGCGCTGAGCCGCTGGTCCATCGCCCCATGACCCCGCTGCAGCCAACCCCCGGGCTCGCTCGCCCGCCGCGGTGTATCGACGCTCCGCGCCCGCGAAGGGCCGGGTTCACCCTGCTGGAGGTGCTGGTCGCGCTGGTGGTGGTTTCGCTGGCGCTGCTGGCCGCGCTGCGCGCCGGCGGGGGACTGCAGGATGACGCCGAGCGCTACCGCGAATCGGTGCTGGCCGAACAATGCGCCCAGAACTACCTGGTGGAGCAGAGGCTGCGCCAGAACTTCGTCGGCACGGGGGTGCACGTGCAGGCCTGCACCCAGGCCGACCGCTCCTTCACCCTTCGCACCGACGTGCAGCCCACCCCCAACCCCAATTTCCGGCGCGTCGACCTGAGCGTGCTCGACGCCTCGGGCTGGGCGGCGTGGAAAGTGGTGGCCATCGTCTGGAACCAGTGATGCGCCTCCCACCGCCCCCGTCGCGCGCGGCCGCCGCGCGCCAGCGCGGATTCACGCTGCTGGAGATGCTGGTGGCCGCCTTCATCATGGCCATCGTCGCCGGCCTGGGCTGGCGCGGACTCGACAGCGTGGCCCGCTCGCGCGACGACGCCGCGCAACGCATGCGGGCGGGCACGCAGCTGCAGCTGGCCATGCAGCAAATGGATGACGACCTGGCCGAGGCCAGCGACGGCGGAGACCTGCTCCCGGCCGTGAGCCAATCCGGCCAAGGAGACCTGCTGATCGTGCGCCGCGTGGGGGTCGCGCTGGGCTCGGACCTGCGCGCCTCGCCGCAGGCACCGTCGCCGCTGTCCGGCGCGCTGCTGGTGGTGCGCTGGGGGGTGCGCGACGGGCGCCTGATGCGCTGGGCCAGCCCGCCGCAGCTGGCGCGCGCCGGCCTGGTGCAGGCCATGCGCCAGCCCGTTGGAGCCCCTGTCGTGCTGCTCGACGGCGTCGCGTCCATGCACATGCTGGTGTACCGCTTCGCCGGCAACGGACTGCAAAGCCAGTCGGGCGCCTGGGTCAATCTGTACACCGCGGCCGATGGGGAACAAAGCGGCAACAACCCGCTGCTGGCGCAATTGCGCACCCCCGGAGGCCTGCGCCTGAGCCTGGTCATGGTGGCCCCGCAAATGCACGGCCCCATCGAGCGCGAGTTCCTGCTGGAGAACCGGGGATGAGGGGACGCCGCGACCACCGCGACCAGCCGCCCCCCCGCGCCGCGCAGCGAGGCGCGGCGCTGATCACCGCGCTGCTGCTGGCGGCGCTCAGCGCGGTGATGGTCTCGGGCATGCTGTGGCGCGAATGGGGCGCGATCCAGCGCGAGCAGGCCGCGCGGGAAAGCGAGCAGGCCCGCTGGCTGCTGCGCGGTGCGGTCGACTGGGCGCGCCTGATTCTCAACGAGGCTGCGCGCAACTCACCGGTGGTGGCGCTGGACCAGCCCTGGTCCGTGCCCCTGGCGGAAGCCGACCTGGGCAGTTTCCTGGCGGCCGGACAGGGAAGCACGCTCGGGCATGTGTGGCTGGAAGGCCGCATCGAGGACGCGCAAAGCCGCTTCAACCTCAGCGACCTGGTGCAGTTCGGCAAACCCTGGCCGGCCGGGATCGAGGTGCTGCAGCGCCTGTGCTCGGGACTGGGCCTGTCGCCGGCGCTGGCGGGCCAGATCGCAC
>DAIDHU010000557.1 GCA_027451915.1 Thiomonas sp.
TGCGGCCCGACACCCTGGAGCGGGCGCGCGCGGCGGGAATCCGCGCGGCCGACAGCCTGGACGACAACGACGGGCACGGCTTTTTCTCGGCCCTGGGCGACTCGGTGCTCACCGGGCCCACGATGACCAACGTGAACGACTTCCGCGCCGTCCTGGTCCAGGGCGGCACGGCGCCGCGCGCCTGAGGGGACGCGACCCGCGGGCCCCGGCGCGGGCGGGTCGACGCACCCCCGCGCGGACTCACAGGGCGGGGCAGGCCGCGGCTCCCGCCCCGCGGGCCCGGCGCCTGGCGGCGCGCGCGGCCAGCAGGGCGGAACCGCTGTCGAGCACCAGCGCGCCCATGACCAGCAGGGCCCCCAGCACTTCGCTCACCCCGAAACGGCAGCCCTGCAGCGCGCCGATGGCGAAGGCCGTCACCGGGACCAGGTTGATGAACAGCACTCCCGCCGTGGGCCCGATGCGCGCGATGCCGGCGTTCCAGCCCAGCACCGCCACGAAGGCCGCCAGCAGCACCAGGTACGCCATGCCCCAGGCGCTGGCGCGCAGGTCCGCCGCGTCGGGCACGCGCAGGTGGCCGCTGGCCATTCCCGCCAGCGCGATGGCCACGATGCTCAGCGCGCCCAGGCCGCAGCTCAGGGCCGTGTAGCGCAGCGCCGACCAGCCCGCGAAGGACCGGGCGCCCAGCGTATAGGCCACCCAGCACAGCGCGCCGGCCAGCACCATGGCGTCGCCCAGGCCTCCCCCGCCGTGCAGCAGGCGTTGCGGATGCCCTGCGCCCAGCACCAGCAGCACGCCGAGCAGGGCCAGCAGGATGGACACCAGCGTGGCGCGCGCCGGACGCAGGCCGCGCAGGCCCCATTGCACCAGCGCCGTCATCAGGGGCATCAAGGCCACCATCACCGAGGCCTGCTCCGGCTGGGTGCGCTGCAAGCCCTCGAAGCCCAGGAGGTTGAATCCCGCGAAGCCCAGCGTGCCCAACATCCACAGGCGCGGCCCGTGGCCCTGCAGGCGCAATGCGCCGCGGCCCTCGCGCCAGGCCAGCGCGGCCAGGAACAGCGGCGCCGCCAGGCCATAGCGCAGCGCGGTCAGAACGATCGGGTCCAGATGCGCGAACAGCACCTTGCCCAACGGCAGCATGCCGCCCCAGGCGGCGCCGGCCAGGTCCAGCATCAGCAGGCCCCCTGAACGGGATGAACGGGTGGAATTCGAAGTCATGGCGTAGTTCCTCGGCGAGTCCCAACAATGGGTGCCATGCTATAAATTGCCGATTCATTTGATAATCCACATCATCGACACTAAATACTTTCCATACTGGAAACAATTCCATGATCGACCTTGAAGCCTGCCGCGTGTTCGCGCGCGTGGTCGACGAGCATTCCTTCTCGGCGGCCGCACGCTCCCTGGGCATGTCCCTGCCCGCCGTCAGCAAGCATGTCGCGCGACTGGAGCGTGAACTCGAGGCGCGCCTGCTGCACCGCACCACGCGGCGCCTGAGCCTGACCGAGGCCGGCGCGGTGTTCCACGGCCATTGCCTGCGGCTGCTGGAGGACGCGCGCGCCGCGCAGGACGGGGTGCTGCGCCTGCACGACGCGCCGCGGGGCGAGCTTCGCCTGAGCGCCCCGGTGAGCTTCGCCGCCACCGAGCTGGCGCCGCGCCTGCCCGCCTTTTTCGCACGCTACCCGGAAATCAGCCTGGACATCGACGCCAGCGACCGCCAGGTGGACCTGGCCGACGAGGGCTTCGACCTGGCCATCCGGCTCACCGAACGTCCCCCCGAAGGCCTGGTGGCGCGCGCGCTGCACGGACTGCGGCGCGTGGTCTGCGCCTCGCCCGAGTACCTGCGCCGCGCCGGCGTGCCCGAACATCCGGCCGAACTGAGCAGGCACGAATGCCTGACCTACCCCCAGTTCGAAGGTGCGGCGCGCTGGAACTTCGAGCGGGCCGGCGAGCATGTGGAGGTGCCGGTTCGAGGACGGCTGCGCACCAACAGCTCCGAGCTGCTGCTGCGCTCGGCCCGCCAGGGCCTGGGCCTGCTGCGGGTGCGCGACTACACGGTGCGCGAGGACCTGCGCCGCGGCAGTCTGCGGGAGGTGCTGCGCGAGTGGTCCCCCGACACCCGCGCCGGCATCTACCTGCTGTACCTGCCCAACCGGCGGCTTCCCCCCAAGGCGCGGGTATTCATCGACTACCTGCTGCAGGCCTACGACGCGCCGGGCGCCGCCTGAAACGGCCCCGCGGGCGATCCGGCCCGCGCGCCGGGCGAGCGCGCCCTCGCGCGCGGCGGCACAATGCCGGGTCACGCCACGTTTTCCTCATCCGATGGATTCCCGCCTGCCGATCGACGCCCGCACCAGTTCGCTCATGACCCTGCTGTGCCTGATCTGGGGCCTGCAGCAGGTCGCGCTCAAGGCTTTCGGCGCCGACATCTCGCCCCTGCTGCAGATCGCCCTGCGCTCGGGAATCGCCGCCTTGCTCGTGGCCTGGCTCATGCGCCTGCGGCGCGAGCCCCTGGACTGGGCGCAATGGCGCCCAGGCCTGGCCTGCGCGGCGCTGTTCGCCACCGAATACCTGCTGGTGGGCCAGGCGCTGCGCTACACCACGGCCTCGCACACGGTGGTGTTCCTGTACGCGGCGCCCGTGTTCGCCGCGCTGGGCCTGCACCTGCGCCTGCCAGCGGAGCGGCTTTCGGGCCTGCAATGGACGGGCGTGGCGATGGCCTTCGGGGGCGTGGCCACGGCCTTCCTCGGTCCCGGCTCCGCCGCGGGCGCCGGGCAGGCCGGCCTGCTGGGCGACGCCATGGCCCTGGGCGGCGGCGCCTGCTGGGGCGCCACCACCGTGACCATCCGGCTCAGCGCGCTGTCGCGCACGCCCCCGACCATGACCCTGCTGTGGCAGTTGCTGGGCGCCTTCGCGCTGCTGCTGCCCGCCTCCTGGCTGCTGGGCGAGACCCACATCCACCCCAGCACCCAGGCCTGGCTGGAACTGGGATTCCAGGCGCTGGTCGTGTCCTTCGCCAGCTTTCTCGCCTGGTTCTGGCTGCTGCGCCACTACCTGGCCTCGCGCCTGGGCATCTTTTCCTTCATGACCCCCGTGTTCGGGGTCGCGCTGGGCGCGCTGCTGCTGCACGAGCCGCTGAGCGCGCGCTTCCTGGCCGGCGCGGCGCTCATGTTCGCCGGCATCCTGGTGGTCAGCATGCACCGCCTGCTGGCCGGGCTGGGCGCGCGCATGCTGCGCGCCTGAGGCGCGGGGCCGCCCGCGGGTCGAAGGAGGGAACGATATACAGATCGAGAACCAGCAGCTCGCCCCGCGCCCGCGACACGCAGGGCGTGAGGTGGGTGCGTTGCTCGTCGGGGCCGAGGATGCAGTCCTGATGCTCGACCTCGCCCTGCAGGTAGCCGGTCTTGCAGGTGGCGCACAACCCGGCCTCGCAGGAGGTGGCGATCTCGATGCCGGCCTCGCGCAGCACCTCCACGATGCTGCGCTGGGCAGCCACGTGCAGGCGCAGGCCGCTGCTGGCGATCTGCACCGTGAAACCCCCGGCGGAAGGCGCGCCGTCGCAGACCGGCCTGTCCGGCGCCTGGAAATGTTCGCAATGCACGCTGCCGGCCGGCCACAGCGCCGCGGCGCTCGCGCAGGCCTTCATGAATCCGGCCGGGCCGCAGTAGTAGACCTGCGTGCCCTCGCGACGCTCGGCGGCGAGCAGCGCGGCGATGTCCAGCCCGCGCGACGGATCGCCCCCGTCCAGGTGCAGGTGCAGGCGCGCCGGGTCCAGGCTCGAGCGCAGCTCGTCGGCGAAGGCCGCGCATTGCGCATCGCGGGCGCAGTAGTGCAACTCGTAATCCACCGCCTGCGCCTGCAGCTGATGGGCCATGGCCTTGAGCGGCGTGATGCCGATGCCCCCGGCCAGCAGCAGCACGTGGCGGGCACCGGGGCGCAGCGCGAAATGGTTGCGCGGCGGGCTCACCCGCACCAGCTGGCCCACGCGCCAGCCCTGGTGCAGGCCGCGCGAGCCGCCCCGCCCCTGCTCCTCGCGCAGCACGCCGATGACGTAGCGCTGGCGCTCGCCCGGCGGGTTGCACAGTGAGTACTGGCGCAGCAGTCCGTCGGCCACCTGCACGTCGATATGCTCGCCGGCCTCGAAGCCGGGCAACGGCGCGCCCTGCGGATGCACCAATTCATAGGAGTGGACGTTGCGCGCCTCCAGGCGGATCTGGCGCACCAGCAATTCGAGTTCAGGCATCGCCGCGCACCTCGCGTTCCAGCGCGTCCATTCGCTGGCGCACGAACTCCGTGCGCTCCTTTCCGTGCAAGGCTTCACTCTCGATCAGGATGTTCACCACTCCCCGGGAAATCCTGCGCCGGCGGGCGATCTCCTCCTCGGTGCTGTCGGCCAGCGGCAGCTCGAACACAGTGCCCGAGCAGAAGCTGTTGGGCGCCCCGCCGACCTCGCGCAGCCACTGCGCGAAGTTCTGCGGGCTGGCCGCCGGGTTGGCCCCGCGGATCGCGTCGCGCAACATCTTGCGGAACAGGTACAGGCCGGCGTCGAGCTTGGTCGGATGCTCCAGCTTGTGCACGGCGATGGGGCGCTGGCTGATGATGGCCTCGTAGTCCCCCGGCGCGTACTGAGCCTGCTTGTAGTTCGGGCGCTCGCGGTGGTTGGGGGGAATCGGCGGCAGGTCGTCGATGGAGTACTTGCCGAAGCGCTCGGGGCGACGCAGCGCCACCTGGCCCTCGAGAAAATCGATGGACTCGTAGCCGACCAGATCCTTGTTGCCCACGCCGCGGGTATCGATGCCCGGGCCCAGGACCCGCCAGCCGATCATCTTGCTGTTTTCGTTGTCCACCGGAACGGTCCAGCGGATGATGTTGAAGCGGCTGAACAGCTTGCGCGCCTTGCCGTCCTCGGAGGTGTAGGCGTGCAGGCTCAGGTTGGGCAGCACCTGGTGCTGCACGCGCACGAACATGTGCTGGTCGTCCGAGCGGCGCGCGCCCGCGCAGGCCGGGCTGCGGCCCTGCTGCACGGGGACGAACTGCATGTCGGGAGCGACCTCCATCGAGGCGGCGCCCACCTCGTCGAAGGTGGTGCCCTGGAAATGCCCGCCCACCACGTTCTTGCCGGCGTGCAGCGCCGCGGTGTGGAAGTTGTCGGCGGCGTTGTCCTGCACCTGCAGCCAGTTGCAGTGCTGGAAATTGCTGAAGGGCACGAGCTCGTCGCCAGGCATCACCGTGAAATCACCTTCCCACTCGGGAAAGGGAGGCTCCTCCTCGGGAGGCCCCATGTAGGCGAACACCAGGCCGTTGCGCTCGAAAGCCTTGTAGGCGCCCTGGCGAATCGAGCAGGCGTACTTCTCGGCCTCGGCCTCCTCGCCCTTCGGGAAGGGCACGTGCAGACAGGTACCGTCCACGTCGAACACCATGCCGTGGTAGCAGCAGCGTATGCCCCGCTCCTGGATGGCACCGTACTCCAGCGAGGCCCCGCGGTGCACGCAGTGGGCATGCAGCAGCCCGACCCGGCCGCTGCCGTCGCGAAAGGCCACGAGCTCCTCGCCGAGGATTTTCAGGAATCGCGGCGTGTCGCTGAGTTCCATGGACATGCACACCGGATGCCAGAACCGGCGCATGTACTCGCCCAGCGGGGTGCCGGGGTCGGTTTCCGTGATCTCCGGATCATGCTCGGGGGTGCGATTGGTGTAGTAGCCCCCGTACGGGATGAGCTTTTTCGCGACCGGCACCGCGCCGCTGGCGGTGGCGCCGGCCTTTTCCATCTTGTCCGAGGGACTGCTCATGAACTGCTCCTGCTCAAAGACCATGGTGGACGCGCGCAAGTACCGCGCGCCGGGAGGATTCGGCGACTGCGCCCGCGACGCCGCGGGCTGGCGTCGCCATCAGTCGAACATGTCCGGCTGGGTCTGGCGCAGGTGCTCCCAGATGGGCTGGAAGTGCAGCCAGCCGATGTACTCGCTGCCCACGTGCTCGCGGCTGTAGCGCGCGCGCTCCGGACTCACCAGGCGCGGCTTGTGCCCGCTGGCGTCGATCAACAGCTGTTGCCGGCAGCAGCGTTCCAGCGCGATGAACCAGAAGGCCGCCGCCTCGATGCTGTGCCTGCTGGCCGTCAGCAGCCCGTGGTTCTGGTGGATCGCCGCCTTCACCCCCTTGAAGGCATGCGCCACCTTGTGGCCGGCCTTGACCTCCACGGCCACCTGGCCCGCCTCGTCGCCGATGACCACATGGTCCTCGTAGAAGGCGGCGGCGTCCTGGCTGATGGGTTCCAGCCCACGGCCCAGCGAGGCGAAGGCGGTGCCGTACACGGTGTGCGCATGGCACATGGCCAGGATGTCCGGGTGCATTTCGTGCACCGCGGCGTGCAGCACGAAGCCTGCCCGGTTGATGGCGTGACTCCCCTCCACCACCCTGCCCTCGTGGTCGGCGAGGATCAGGTTGGACATCCGCACCTGCGAGAAGTGCACGGCCATCGGGTTGGTCCAGTACAGCTGGGGATGCTCCGGATCGCGGATGGTCAGGTGCCCGGCGAAGCCATAGTCGAAGCCCTGCAGCGCGAAGGCACGGCAGGCCGCCACCAGGCGCTGCTTGAGGTGCTGGCGATGCTCGGCGTGGTTGTCGAACACGGGAATCTCGGGAAACACCAGCCCGGGCTGCTCCGGCTGATAAATGGAGACGCGACCCTTCAGGTCGATGCCCTGGGCGGGGCTTTGCAACACTGCGGCCATGGAGGTTCCTTGTTGGCTGGCGAAAGGCGAAAGGCGCCGCCCCTGGCGCGGGCGTCGGCGATGGCTCGCATGGTCGCCCCACGGCGCCGCGTTGACAAACGAGGACTGTTCATGAAAAGATGAATTTCATTCATGTTTTCGCGTGCTCGTTGAGGCCTGTTCGATGCGGCGCATTCCCAATTTCGTGCTGCTTCGCGCCTTCGAGGCGGCGGCCCGCCTGGAAAGCTTTTCGCTGGCGGCGCAGGAGCTGCACCGTACCCCGTCAGCCATCAGCCACCAGATCCGGGAACTGGAGCAGTACTTCGGATGCGCGCTGTTCCTGCGCGCCAACCGAAGAGTCGAGCCCACGCCGCAGGCGCGCCGCCTGCTCGACAGCCTGAGCCGGGTGTTCGACGTGGTCGAGGCGGCCTGCCAGGAAGTCGCGCTGGCGCCGCAGGCCCAGGTGCTGGCGGTGCATTGCGCGCCCAGCCTGGCCACGCAGTGGCTGGGCCCCCGCCTGGCCGATTTCGCGCGCGCCCACGCGGACGTGGCCATCCGCCTGTCGACCGGAGCCGAGCCGCTGGACCTGGCCCGGGTGCGTGAAGTCGACGTGGCCATCTCCTACGGCCATGCGCTCGAGCGCGCCGAGGTGCGCACCTGGGCGCTGGGCCGCGAGCGCATCGCGCCGCTGTGCTCACCGCGCCTGCTGCAGGCAGGCGTGCCGCCGGCCGAGCTCATCGCGCGCCTGCCCTTGATCGAATCCCAGCTCAATCCGCTCAACTGGACCGAGTGGTTCGCCGCCTGCGGGCTGCTCGCGCGCTCCGGCACCCGCGCCTCCTTCGACCGCGCGGCGCTGGGCATCTCGGCGGCGGTCGACGGCATGGGCGTGGTGCTCGAGAGCACCCGTCTGGCCGAGCGCGAATTGCGCCGCGGCGACCTGGTGGAACTCACGGCACCGGAGCTCGCGGTGTTCGAGCGCAGCCTGCACTTCCTGTCCTGTCGCCGCGGCGAGGCCGCGCTGCCGCGTATCGCCGCGTTCCGGGAATGGCTGCTGGCGCAGGCCGCGGGCCCGCTCAGATGATCGACAGGTGCCCGGTCTCGACCTCGGTGCTCTGGCGCTTGCCGTGCAGCTTGATGGTCAGTCGCAGGTCGTTCATGGAGTCGGCGTTGCGCAGCGCGTCCTCGTAGCCGATGCGCCCGGACTCGAACAGGTCGAACAGCGCCTGGTCGAAGGTCTGCATGCCGAGTTCGCGGGACTTTTTCATCACGTCCTTGATGTCCCCGACCTCGCCGTTGAGCACCTTCTCGGCGATCAGCGGGGAGTTGATCATCACCTCCACCGCGGCCACCCGCCCCTTGCCCTGCTCCAGGCGGATCAGTCGCTGCGAGACGATGGCCTTGAGGTTCAGCGACAGATCCATCAGCAACTGCGCGCGCCGCTCCTCGGGGAAGAAGTTGATGATGCGGTCGATGGCCTGGTTGGCGTTGTTGGCGTGCAGGGTGGCCAGCGCCAGGTGACCGGTCTCGGCGAAGGCCACCGCCTGGTCCATGGTCTCGCGGTCGCGGATCTCGCCCATCAGGATCACGTCGGGAGCCTGGCGCAGGGTGTCCTTGAGCGCGTCGTCCCAGCCGATGGAGTCGATGCCCACCTCGCGCTGGTTGACAATGCAGTTCTTGTGGGGATGCAGGAACTCGATGGGGTCCTCGATGGTGATGATGTGGCCCTGCGAGTTCTCGTTGCGCCAGTCGACCATGCCGGCCAGCGAGGTGCTCTTGCCGCTGCCGGTGGCGCCGACGAAGATGATCAGGCCGCGCTTGGTCATCGACAGGTCCTTGAGCACCGGCGGCAGCTGCAGGCCGTCGAGGGTGGGGATTTCCAGCGGAATCTTGCGCGCCACCAGCGCCACGCTGCCACGCTGGGTGAAGGCGTTGGCGCGG
>DAIDHU010000558.1 GCA_027451915.1 Thiomonas sp.
ACTGGGCGTGATCGGCGTGGTCGCGCTGATCGTGCTCGGCCCCGAGAAGCTGCCGCGCGTGGCCCGCACGGTGGGCAACCTCATGGGCCGCGCGCAGCGCTACATGGCGGAGGTCAAGTCCGAGGTCAACCGGCAGATCGAGCTCGAGGAACTGCGCAGCGTGAAGTCCGCGGTCGAGACCTCCGTGCGGGACATCCAGGACTCGGTGTCGAAGAACCTCGGGGACGTGCGCGACGAATTCGACACCGCCTGGAAGGAGGCCACCGCGGGCCTGCCGGGCATGGGCTCCGCCGACGCGGCGAAGGATGCGAGCGGCGAGCCTCTCGGTCCCTACCTGGCCGAGCCTGGGCGCGCCAAGCGCCTGAAACGCTCGGGCGGCGGCTCGGTGCCGCTGTGGTATCGTCGACATTCCCGCCTGCGCGGACACGCCCTGTCGGGTGCCGCGCGCATGGCGCGCTACCGCGTGCGCACGCGCGCCTGATCCCCGCGTTTCCTCCAGCCCCCTGAGCCCCCATTGAGCCCCGAGTGAGCACGGTGAGCGAAGCCCCGTCGTCCCAACCCGATGATCCGCAGGGCGAACAGCCCTTCATTTCCCACCTGATCGAGTTGCGCGACCGCCTCATCCGCGCGCTCATCGGCGTGGGCGTGGTGTTCGCGGTGCTGGTGGTCTACCCCGGTCCGTCGGGGCTGTTCGACCTGTTCGCCCGGCCGCTGATCGCGCACCTGCCGCACGGCTCCAGCATGATCGCCATCGGGGTCATCACCCCCTTCCTGGTGCCGCTGAAACTCACCATGCTGGCCGCGCTGATGGTGGCGCTGCCGGTGGTGCTCTACCAGATCTGGGCCTTCGTGGCGCCGGGGCTGTACGCCCACGAGCGAAGGTTGGTGCTGCCCCTCGTGGTGCTCAGCACGATCCTGTTCTACCTGGGCGTGTCCTTCGCCTATTTCATCGTGCTCGGCCGCCTGTTCACCTTCATCCAGGCGGTGGCGCCGAAGGTGATCACCGCGGCCCCGGATATCGAGTCCTACCTGAATTTCGTGCTGACGCTGTTCCTGGCCTTCGGCAGCGCCTTCGAGGTTCCGGTGGTGCTGATGCTGCTGGTGCGGTTCCAGGTGCTGACCATCGCCCAGCTCAAGGCCTGGCGCGCGTATTTCATCGTGGCTGCCTTTGTCATCGCCGCGATCATCACACCCCCGGACATCTTCTCGCAAAGCTCGCTGGCCGTGTCCATGATCCTGTTGTACGAAGTGGGCATCATCGGCGCTCGCATCCT
The DNA here is from genome assembly GCA_027451915.1 of Thiomonas sp. Lineage (GTDB taxonomy): Bacteria > Pseudomonadota > Gammaproteobacteria > Burkholderiales > Burkholderiaceae_C > Thiomonas_A. The sequence goes on from DAIDHU010000558.1 coordinate 1,275, forward strand.
CGGCACCTACTCGGCGCCTCCCGAGCAGGAATCGGGGGAGGAGCCGGCCAAGGACCAGGCCAAGGCCCCGTCCGAAGGCGAGTCCGGGAGCTGAGACCCGCCGCGGCCCGCGTGGGCGGCCCGGCAGCCCGCGCCGGGTGCTGCCCCCGTCAGCTCGACGGCCGGCTCGACGGCCCGGGCGGTGACGCCCGACCCCAGGGGGCCAGCGCCGCCGGGCCCGGTTCGTCAGGCGCTTCGTCAGGCGCTTCGTCCGCCGCTTCGTCCTGATCGTCGGCCCTGTCCACCTCGCTTGCGGGCGGCGGCAGCGGACGCAGGCCCACATGCACCCGCAGGCTGCGATGCTTGCCGGCGCGCAGAACCTCCAGGCTGGCCGTGCCCCCCGGTGGCAGCGCGGCCACGCGATCGAGCAACTCGTCGGCGTCGTCGACGGCCTGGCCGTCGAGCTCCAGCAGCACGTCCCCTGCGCGCAGGCCGGCGCGTTGCGCGGGCCCGCCCCTCAGCACCTCGGCGACCAGCACGCCGTGCGCATCGCGCAGGCCGAGGCGCCGCGCCTGCGCCGCGCTCATGCCTCGCACTTCCACTCCGATCCAGCCGCGGCGCACCCGTCCGTAGGCGATGATCTGGCGCAGCACTTCGCGCGCGGTGGAGGCCGGCACGGCGAAGCCGATGCCCAGCGAGCCCCCCGAACTGGAGTAGATGGCCGTGTTGATCCCCAGCAGGCGCCCGCGGGTGTCGACCAGCGCGCCGCCGGAATTGCCGGGGTTGATGGCCGCGTCGGTCTGGATGAGGTTCTCGAAGGTGTTGATCCCCAGGCGGCTGCGGCCCAGGGCGCTGATGATGCCCTGGGTCACCGTCTGGCCCACGCCGAAGGGATAGCCGATGGCCAGCACCACGTCGCCCACGCGAGCCCTGCGCTCGTCGGCGAAGTCCAGGGTCGGCGGATGCGGCAGATCGATGTGCAGCACCGCCAGGTCGGTGTCGGGATCGCGCCCGACCAGGGTGGCGCGGGCCTGGCGCCCATCGGCCAGGCGCACCTCGACCTGCTCGGCGCCTTCCACGACATGATCATTGGTCAGCACATAGCCGCCCGGAGCGACCAGCACGCCCGAGCCCAGGCCGAGGCTGGGACGCAAGGCGCCAGGGCGCTGGTCCGCGGAAGCGGGGTGGCGCCGGCGCGGCATGCGCTCGGTCGTGACCGAGACCACCGCGGGCATCGCGTGCGCCGCCGCCTCGGCGTAGCCGCGCGGCGCAGGTGCGGCAAGCGCGGGCTGCACGGGGCCGGGCGGCGCGGGAGGGATCGCGGCGGGCGGGGCGAACCATTGCGGCGCCAGCAGGCGCGCGGCCAGCAGCACACCCGCCGCGACCGTGGTCGCTTGAGCGAAAATCTCCCAGAATCGTCGCATGGCCCGTGTTTCGTCGCGCTGCCGTGCCCCCATGCACCTCACACGGCCCGAACCCGACATGCTCACACGCGAACGCCTTGCGGAGCACCTGCACGAATTGCTGAGCGTCGACAGCTTCGACGATTATGCCCCGAACGG
>DAIDHU010000559.1 GCA_027451915.1 Thiomonas sp.
ATGATCGTGGCCATGATCGTGGTCACCATCATCATGCTGTTCGTCGTGCCGACCTTCAAGGACGTGTTCTCGCAGTTCGGCGCCCAGCTTCCGGGGCCGACGCTGATCGTCATCGCGATGTCGAATTTCTTCGTGCACTACTGGTACGTGATGGCGGCCGTGCTGGTGCTGGGAGGCTATTTCGGCTTCCAGGCCTGGCGGCGCTCCGAGCGCGTGCAGGAACTGGTCGATCGCGCGCTGCTGCGCATGCCGGTGTTCGGCCAGCTGGTGGTCAAGGGCGCGCTGGCGCGCTGGACGCGCACGCTTTCGACCATGTTCGGCGCCGGCGTGCCCCTGGTGGAAGCGCTGGATTCGGTGGCCGGCGCCTCGGGCAACATCGTCTACCAGCGCGCCACCGAGAAAATCCAGCAGGAAGTGTCCACCGGCACCAGCCTGACCCTGTCCATGCAGAACAGCCGCGTGTTTCCGCCGCTGGTGCTGCAGATGGCCTCGATCGGCGAGGAGTCGGGCTCGCTGGACTCGATGCTCGGCAAGGTAGCCGACATCTACGAAGCCGAAGTCGACGAGCTGGTCAAGGCGCTGTCCAGCCTGCTCGAGCCGATCATCATCGTCGTGCTGGGCATCCTGATCGGCGGCCTGGTGATCGCCATGTACCTGCCGATCTTCAACCTCGGCAAGGTGGTGGGGTGAGCGCGGGCTTCGCCGTCGTCGTCGCCGCGCTGCTGGGGCTGCTGGTCGGCTCCTTCCTGAACGTGCTGATCCTGCGCCTGCCGGTCATGCTCGAGCGCGGCTGGCGCGCCGAGGCGCGCGCCACGCTGGAGCTGCCGCCGGAGGAGACCGAGGCCTTCGACCTGGTGCGCCCGCGCTCGCGCTGCGGCGCCTGCGGTCACGCCATCGCCTGGTGGGAAAACATCCCGGTGCTCAGCTGGCTGCTGCTGCGCGGGCGCTGCTCGGCCTGCGGCACGCGCATCTCCCTGCGCTACCCGCTGGTGGAAATCGCCGGGGCCGTGCTGGCCGCGGCGCTGGTGGCTCGGCACGGCGTCTCGGCGTGGAGCGCCGGCAGCGTGGTGCTGGCCTGGGGACTGCTGGCGCTGGCGCTGATCGATTTCGACACCACGCTGCTTCCCGACGGCATCACCCTGCCCTTGCTGTGGCTCGGGCTGTTGCTGCACGCCTGGCTGGATCCGCGTTTCCTGCCCCAGGCCGTGGCCGGCGCGGCCATCGGCTACGGCAGCCTGTGGTGCGTGTACCAGGGGTTCCGGCTGCTCACCGGCAAGGAGGGCATGGGCTTCGGGGATTTCAAGCTCCTCGCCCTGCTGGGAGCCTGGTTCGGCCCGCTGGCGCTGCTTCCCATCATCCTGCTGTCGGCCATCTGCGGTGCCGTGATCGGCCTGGCCCTCCAGGCCGGCGGGGTCTTGCAGCGAGGCCGTCCGATGCCCTTCGGCCCCTTCCTGGCCACGGCCGGGCTGCTGGCCCTGTTCCTCGGACCGCAGCGCCTGGTCGGCTGGGTGCTCGGCGGTGTCTGAAGCGCGCGCGGGGGAGCCGCCCGCGCGGCGCCCCCGCATCGGCCTGACCGGCGGCATCGGCTCGGGCAAGTCCGCGGTGGCGGACATGCTGCGAGAGTGGGGAGCCGCCGTGATCGACGCCGACGCCGTCGCCCATGAGCTCACGGCCAGCGGCGGCGGGGCCATCGAAGCCATCCGCGCGGCCTTCGGCGAGGCCCTGATCACCGCCGACGGCGCGCTCGACCGCGCGCGCATGCGCGAGCTGGCCTTCGCCGACCCCGCGCAACGCGCGCGCCTGGAGGCGATCCTGCACCCCCTGATCGGCGCGCGCCTGCGTGCGCTGGCGCGCACGCTGCCGGGCCCCTACGTCGTGCTCGTGGTGCCGCTGCTGGTGGAATCCCTGGCGCGTTGGCGCGAGCGCGTGGACCGCATCGTGGTGGTGGACTGCGCGCCCGAGCTGCAAGTGAGCAGGGTCATGCGACGCTCCGGGCTCGAGGCCGGGCAGGTGCGCAGCATCCTGCGGGCCCAGGCCACGCGCGAGCAGCGCCTGGCCGCGGCCGACGAGGTGATCGACAACTCGGCGGACCTCGACTCCCTGCGCCGCCAGGCGCTGGAACTGCATCGCCGCATGCTCCAGCGGGCACAGGAGATTTGAATTCCCGCGACACATGCGTGACAATGGCCCGCGACGGGCTGTCCCGGGCCGCGCGCGCCGGGGCGCCGAGGCCCGCCGACCTGCCTGCCGAAGGGCGCCACGGTGGCGCCGATCGCCGCTATCCTCACAGCTGATCTCGCCGCACCCCGCCCGGCCGCGCGCCGGGCACCAACTCGTCCTGGCCCGTGATCCTGTACGAATATCCGCTGAACGAGCGTGTTCGCACCCTGCTCAGGCTCGAATACCTGCTGCGTCGAAATGCCTTCCTGATGCAACGGGGCCATCCCTTCGACCATCATCACGCGCTGCTGTCCATGTTCGAGATCATGGACGTCACGTCGCGCCAGGACCTCAAGAGCGACATCCTCAAGGACCTGGAACGCCAGCGCCAGCAATACCTCGGCTATCGCGGCAATCCGGCGGTGTCCGAGATCACGCTGGAGGAAGTGCTGGCGGAGATCGACGCCTCCTTCCAGCGCCTGAGCCAGCAGCTGGGCAAGCCGGGACAGACCCTGCTGGACAACGAATGGCTCATGTCCATTCGCAGCCGCGCGGGCATTCCGGGCGGCACCTGCGAATTCGATCTTCCCGCGTACTACGCCTGGCAGCACCTGCCGGAGGAGCAACGCCGCGAGGACCTGATGCGATGGATGGAGGTGTTCAACCCGATGTCCATGGCCGTGGAAGTGCTGCTGCGCATGCTGCGCGACGGCGGCGTGCCCCACAAGAGCGTGGCCCAGAGCGGCAGCTACCAGCAGAACCTGGGCGGACGCAGTTTCCAGCTGCTGCGCCTGCGCGTGGACGGGACCCTGGGCGTGATCCCGGAGATCACCGGACACCGCCTGATGATCTCGGTGCGCTTCATGCGCCCGGATTCCGACTGGAAGCTCAAGCCCGCGGACAACGACGTGCACTTCGAGCTGTCGCTATGTCCGTGACTTCCCGGCGCCCGGCGCCCGGCGCGCGCATCGTGCCCTGCCCGGGCTGCGGCGCGCCCACGCCCTACGGCCCCGACAATCCCTGGCGACCCTTCTGTTCGGAGCGCTGCAGGAACGGCGACCTCGGCGCCTGGTCGAGCGAGAGCTACCGGGTGGCGGTCAAGCCCACCGAGGCGGACGACGACATCCCCGAGACCCAGGCCTCGCGCCGGGACGCCCCGCGGCATTGAAGCGCTCGCAGCCCCGCGGGCCGCATGCCTGGCGCCGGGCTCACTCCCGGTGGGTAGGTCCCGAATGCCCGCGCTCCTCGGCCAGCCAGCGCAGCACGGGAATCGTGCCCGGAAGCACCGGCCCCACCTGCACCGGCAGATCCTGCCAGGCCAGTTGCTGGCCCTCGCAGGGCCGCGGCTGACCGCTCCAGCGCCGCACCTTGCAAAAGCGCAGGTCCACGCGGGCATGGGGATAGTCGATGATGCAGGACTTCCAGAACTCGCCATGCTCGATGTCGATGGCCAGCTCCTCGCGCAGCTCGCGGCGCAGTGCCTGCGCCAGGGTCTCGCCCGGCTCGATCTTGCCGCCGGGAAATTCCCAGTAACCCGCCCAGGGCTTGCCCTCGGGGCGGCTTGCCAGCAGGAAACGCCCATCCTCCAGCAGCAGCACGCCCACGGCCACCGGCACCGGCGTGCGCTCGACCGCGGTGTCGCCCGGAACCTTCGACGCCGTCACTGTCACTTCCTGCGCCGCCCGCAGTAGTCGCGCGCGAATTGCCAGGCGATGCGCCCGGAACGCGAGCCGCGTTCCAGCGCCCACAACAAGGCCTCGGGATGCGCGGCGCGCGCCTGCTGCTCGCTCAGCCCGAACACCTGCAGCCAGTGCTCGGCAATGCGCAGGTAATGTTCCTGGTCGAAGGGATAGAAGCTCAGCCACAGCCCGAAACGATCCGACAGCGAGACCTTCTCCTCCGTGCCCTCGCCAGGATGCACCTCGCCGCTTTCGCTGTGGGTAGCCTCCAGGTTCTCGTGCATGTACTCGGGCAGCAGGTGGCGCCGGTTGGAGGTGGCGTAGATCAGCAGGTTCTCGGCGGTGCCCGCCACCGAGCCGTCCAGCACCGACTTCAGCGCCTTGTAGCCGGGCTCTCCCTGGTCGAAGGACAGGTCGTCGGAGAACACGATGAACCGCTCGGGGCGGCCTCGCACCATGTCGACGAGTTCCGGCAGGTCCACGAGGTCGGCCTTGTCCATCTCGATGAGGCGCAGGCCCCTGGGCGCGAAGGCATGCAGGCAGGCCTTCACCAGGGAGCTCTTGCCCGTGCCCCGAGCCCCGGTCAGCAGCACGTTGTTGGCGGGGCGCCCCGCCACGAACTGGCGGGTGTTGCGTTCCAGCCGGGCCTTCTGCTCGTCGATGCCCTGCAGGTCCGAGAAGCGCATGAGCGCCGGGTGGGGAACCGGCTGGAGCCAGGCCTGCGAGCCGCGGCGCCGCCAGCGAAAGGCGCTGGCCGCGCTCCAGTCGGGCTCGGCCACGCCGGGCGCCAGCGTGTGTTCCAGGCGGCCCAGCACGCGCTCGGCCTGGTCCAGCAGCCCGGCCAGGCGCGCCATCGGATCCATGGGCTCCGTCCCGGCGGGCAGCGCCGGCGCGACAGCTTTGCGCGGCATGCTCAGCTCCGGTAATCGGCGTTGATCGACACGTAGTCGTGCGACAGGTCGCAGGTCCACAGCGTGGCGGCCTGATCCCCGCGGCCCAGCAGGATGCGCACCAGGATCTCGGGCTTGGCCATCACGCGCTGGCCGTCGGCCTCGCGGTAGTCCGGGTGGCGCCCGCCGCGCGTGGCGACGTGCACGTCATCAAGGTACAGCTCCACGCCATCGACGTCCAGGTCCTCCACCCCGGCGTAGCCCACCGCCGCGAGAATGCGCCCCAGATTGGGGTCGCTGGCGAAAAAGGCCGTCTTGACCAAGGGGGAATGAGCCACGGCATAGCCCACGCGGCGAGCCTCGGGCACGCTGCGAGCGCCCTGCACCTCGATGGTGATGAACTTGGTCGCCCCTTCGCCATCGCGCACGATGGCCTGCGCCAGGCGCTGCGCCACGCGCAGCAGCGCGCCCCGCAGCTCGCGCGCCTGCGGCGAGGCGGACTCGGAGATCTCCGGCAGCCCCGCGGCGCCGGTGGCGGCCACCACGAGGGAGTCGTTGGTGGAAGTGTCCCCATCCACCGTGACGCAGTTGAAGGAGCCGTCGGCGACCTCGCGCACCAGTTGCGCCAGCAGCGCCGGCGCCACCGTCGCGTCGGTGGCGATGAAACCCAGCATGGTCGCCATGTCCGGGCGGATCATGCCCGCGCCCTTGGCGATGCCCGTGACGTGCACCGCCACGCCGTCGATCAGCACGCGTTCACTGGCGGCCTTGGGGACCGTGTCGGTGGTCATGATGGCCGCCGCCGCGTCGGCCCAGGCGTCGGCGCGCAGGTCCGCCAGCGCCCGCGGCAGGCCGTCGCGCAGGCGCTGCAGGGGCAGCGGCTCGAGGATCACCCCGGTGGAAAACGGCAGCACCTGGCGCGCCTGCACGCCCAGCAGTCGCGCCACCGCGTCGCAGCTGGCGCGCGCGTCGGCCAGGCCCTGCGCTCCGGTGCCGGCGTTGGCGCAGCCCGTATTCACCACCATGGCGCGCACCTCGGCGCAGCGCGCCTCGCCCAGGTGCTCGCGGCATACCTGCACCGGCGCGGCGCAGAAGCGGTTGCGCGTGAACACCCCGGCCACGCGGGTGCCGGGCTCGAAGCTCAGCAGGGTCAGGTCCCGGCGCCCGGCCTTGCGGATGCCCGCCTCGGCCACGCCGATGCGCACGCCGCCCACCGCGTGCAGCGCGGCCGGATCGGGTGCCTGAAGATTCACGGCTATGTCCGTACCTCCCGGAAAGACTGGATGATGGATGGACGCCCCCCACGCTCGCCGCCCCCCGAGGGGGCTCGGTCGGCTTGGGGCGGCCCCGCGCCCTTCGATGCGTTCAGGACAGGCTGCCGTGGCAATGCTTGTACTTCTTGCCGCTGCCGCAGGGGCAGGGATCGTTGCGCCCGACCTTGGGCAGCGTGTTGACCACCTGTTGCACGGCGCCGGGCGCGGCCGCCGCGGCGATCGCCGCCTCGGCCTGGGCCTGCGCGTCGATGTCGTCGGAGGCGAGCATGCCGCCCATGGCCTCGGGGTGCTGATAGGCCAGGTTGTGCAGGCTCTGCGCACGCTGCTCGATGCTCTCGGCGGCGCTCTGCGCCTGTTCCTGGGTCTGCACCTGCACGGTCATCAGGGTGCGGGTGACCTCGTTCTTCACCGCATCGAGCATCTGGCCGAACAGCTCGAAGGCCTCGCGCTTGTATTCCTGCTTGGGCTGCTTTTGCGCATAGCCCCTCAGATGGATGCCCTGGCGCAGGTAGTCCAGCGCCGCCAGGTGCTCGCGCCAGTGCTGGTCCAGCGACTGCAGCAGCACCATGCGCTCGAAACCGGCGAAATTCGCCTCGCCCACCAGTTCCACCTTGGCCTTGTACCGCGCGTTGACCTCGTGCAGCACGCGCTCGAGCACCTGCTCGTCGGTCACCGTCTGGTCGGCCTCGATCCAGGCCTTGAGCTCCACGTCGGCTTGCAGTTCCTCGCGCAGCGCGCGCTCCAGCGCGGGCACGTCCCACTGCTCCTCCATGCTCTGCTCGGGCACGTAGGTGTGGACCAGGTCGGCCACGCTGCCCGTGCGCAGATCGGACACCTGCTCGGCGACCTCCTGGCTGTCCAGGATGGCATTGCGTTGCTGGTACAGGATCTTGCGCTGCTC
>DAIDHU010000560.1 GCA_027451915.1 Thiomonas sp.
CCAAGTGGGCCGCTTCGCGCACCCGCTCGGCGGCCGACTTCTACACCGCCGGCGCCGGTATCACCGGCTTCCAGAACGGCCTGGCCATCGCCGGCGACTACATGTCGGCGGCTTCCTTTCTGGGCATCTCCGCGGCGGTGATGACCAGCGGCTACGACGGGCTGATCTATTCCATCGGCTTCCTCGTGGGCTGGCCCATCATCACCTTCCTGATGGCCGAGCGCCTGCGCAACCTGGGCCGCTTCACCTTCGCCGACGTGGCCGGCTACCGCTTCCGCCAGGGCCCCATCCGCGCCTTCGCGGCCTCGGGCACCCTGATCGTCGTCGCCTTCTACCTGATCGCGCAGATGGTCGGCGCCGGCTCCCTGATCAAGCTGCTGTTCGGCCTGGACTACTGGGTGGCCGTGGTGCTGGTGGGCGTGCTGATGATGGTCTACGTGCTGTTCGGGGGCATGACCGCGACGACCTGGGTGCAGATCGTCAAGGCCTGCCTGCTGCTGGCCGGCGTGACCTTCATGGCGGTGATGGTGCTGGCCCGGTTCGGCTTCAGCCCCGAGGCGCTGTTCGCGCGCGCCGTGCAGGTCAAGGCCGCCGTGGCCGCCGCCGCCGGCAAGAGCCCCGAGGAGGCGCACGCGACCGGGTTGGCGGTGATGAACCCCGGAGGCTTTGTCAAGGACCCGATCTCGGCGATCTCCTTCGGCATGGCGCTGATGTTCGGAACCGCGGGGCTGCCGCATATCCTGATGCGCTTCTTCACCGTGCCCGACGCGCGCCAGGCGCGCAAGTCGGTGCTGTGGGCCACCACCTGGATCGGCTACTTCTACGTGCTGATTTTCATCATCGGCTTCGGCGCCATCGCGCTGGTGCTCACCGATCCCTCGGTGGCCGACGTGGCCAAGGGAGTGATCCGCGGGGGCGCGGGCAACGCCAACATGGCGGCGGTGCTGGTGGCCAAGGCGGTGGGGGGCAATGTGTTCTTCGGCTTCATCTCGGCCGTGGCCTTCGCCACCATCCTGGCGGTGGTCGCCGGGCTGACCCTGTCGGGGGCCTCCGCCGTCTCGCACGACATCTACGCCACGCTGATGCGCGGCGGCAAGGCCGACAGCGCCTCGGAGCTGAAGGTCTCGCGCATCACCACCGTCGTGCTCGGCCTGGTCGCGGTGTTGCTGGGCATCGTGTTTCAGAAGCAGAACGTGGCCTTCATGGTGTCCCTGGCCTTCGCGGTGGCGGCGTCGGCGAATTTTCCGGTGCTGTTCCTGTCGGTGCTGTGGAAGGATTGCACCACCCGCGGCGCGGTGATCGGGGGATTCCTCGGCCTGGTCTCCTCGGTGGCCCTGACCATCGTGTCGCCCTCGGTGTGGGAAGCCACGCTGGGTTTTCCGAAGGGCTCGGCGCTGTTTCCCTATGCCTCGCCCGCGCTGTTCTCCATGAGCATCGCCTTCGTGGGCATCTGGGTGTTCTCGCTGCTCGACCGCGGCGCGGCGGCGCAGGCCGAGCGCGAGGCCTTCGCCGCGCAGCAGGTGCGCTCGGAAACCGGGCTGGGGGCCGAGACGGCCGCGGGGCACTGAAGCCTGGGCGCGAGGCGGGCCGGTGCCCGTCTCGCGCGACCTGCCGTGACCGGGCGGCGGAGCGCGCGCGCATTCCCGGTCCCCCGAATACGCCTTCGACATGCCCCATGCCTTCGACTTCACGGCCTCGCCCTTCGACTGCCTGAGCCCGCAGGAACGCCAGCGGGTTCGCGACTCGGTGGACGTGGCGTATTTCGCGCAGGGGCGCACCATCCTGGACGTGGGATCGGTACCCACGCAGTTGTACGCGGTGATGAAGGGCGTGGTGGCCCAGCATGACGGCGAGCAGATGGTCGCCAGCTACGGTCCGCAGGACTGCTTTGACGCCCGCGCGCTGATGGCCGGACGCAGCAGCGGCCGCTTCGTGGCGCGCGAGGAGGTGCTGGCCTACGAGCTGCCCCGCGAGACGGTGAAGGAACTCATCGCCTCCAACGCGGCCTTCGGCGCCTTGCTGTTCGCCGATCTCAGCGACAAGCTGGGCGCGCTGGCCCAGTTGCGCAGCCGCCACGAGATTCAGGCGCTGGGCATGGCCCGCGTGGCCGACGCCTTCGTGCGTCCGGTGCAGGTGGTGGACGTGGGCACCGACATCGCCGCCGTCGCCGGCATTTTCCAGGCCGAGCATGTCTCCAGCGTGCTGGTGCGCGAATCGGAGGGCGCCGGGGCGCGCCTGGGGATTTGCACCCGCGCCTCGCTGCAGCGGGCCATCCTGGACGGCAGGCCCCCCGCGCGCCTGCCGGCCGCCGGCTTCGCCACCTTCGATTTGCTCACCACCACGCCCGAGGAGCCGATCGGCGAGGCGCTGGCGCGCATGCTGCGCGGGCGCGTGCACCGGCTGGTGGTGCTGCGCGAGGGGCAGGTGGCGGGTGTGCTCGAGGCGCTGGACCTGTTCAGTTTCCTGGCCAACCATTCCTACCTGATCACGGTGCAGATCGACATGGCGCAGGACCTGGGGGCGCTGGCCGAGGCCGCCTCGAAAATCACGCGCATGGTTTCTCTGCTGCACCGGGGCGGAACACGCATCGGGCTGATCGCCGGCCTGGTCACCGAGCTCAACACGCGCCTGTTCCAGCGGGCCTGGAGCCTGATCGCGCCGCCCGCGCTGGTGGACAACAGCTGCCTGTTCGTGATGGGCAGCGAAGGCCGGGGAGAGCAGATCCTGAAAACCGATCAGGACAACGCCCTGGTGCTGCGCGACGGCTACGCGCCGCCGGACAACCTGCAGCGGCTGGCCGGGCGCTTCACGGCCGCCCTGGCGGACTTCGGCTATCCCCCATGCCCCGGCGGGGTGATGCTGGACCGGCCGCGCTGGCGCATGAGCGCCTCGGAGTTCGCGGCCAGCCTGCGTGCCTGGCTGCACGGCCGCGCCCCCGAGCAGCTCATGGATCTGGCGATTTTCCTGGATGCTCGCGCGGTGTGCGGTGATGCGCGCCTGCTGTGCGAACTGCGCGAACGGGTGTTTCGCGAGGCCCCTGACGACGACGCATTGCTGGCCCGCTTTGCCTCGGCCATCGACGCCTTCGGCGCCGGCACGGCCTGGTGGGCCCGGCTGCTCGGCGACGAAAGGCATGCCGTCGACCTCAAGAAGGAGGGCATGTTCGCGCTGGTGCATGGCGTGCGCAGCCTGGCGCTGGCCCATCGCATCCAGGCCAGCGGCACCGAGGAGCGGCTCCAGGCACTGGCCGCCGCGGGCCAGCTCGCGCATGCCGAGGCGCAGGAATTGCTGCAGGCCCTGCATGTGCTGATGCAACTGCGCCTGCAGGCCGGGCTGGACCAGATCGAGCGGCGCCAGCCCGTGACCGGCTTGCTGGAGCCGCAGCAGCTGGGCTCCCTCGATCGCAGCCTGCTGAAGGACGCGCTGGGCGTGGTCAGGCGCTTCCGGGGCACGCTGCATCGACGCTTCCAGCTCGACCGCCTGTGACATCGGCCCGGCCCCAAGGCTCCTGAGATGCACGCCGCCCGATGCCGCCTGCTGAGGGCCTGGCGCAGACGCCGGGGCCTGCGACGCCTGCGCGACCCTGGCTATGCCTTCCTGTTCGAGCCGCCTCCACCACGGGAGTGGGTGGCGCTGGACTGCGAGACCACCGGGCTGGACCGGCGCCGCGACGAGATCGTCGCCGTGGCGGCCGTGCGCATTGTCGACACGCGCATCCTGAGCAGTCAGCGCCTGCAACTGCTCGTGCGCCCACGCGGCGAGCCGGGGCAAAGCGCCCGGGTGCACCGCCTGCGCGGGAGCGACCTGGCGGCCGGCCTGCCGCTGCGCGAGGCTGTGGAGCGCTTGCTGCGTTTTGTCGGAAGCCGGCCCCTGGTGGGTTACTACCTGGAGTTCGACGTGGCGATGATCGAGCGCGAGTTGCGCCCCTGGCTGGGCATCGGCTTGCCCCAGGAGCGCGTGGAGGTTTCCGCGCTCTACCACGACCACAAGCTGCGCCAGCTTCCCGAGTGGGCACGCCAGGGCCAGGTGCGCATCGACCTGAGCCTGCAAGCCATGATGCGCGACCTGGACCTGCCGCTGCGCGAGGCGCACGATCCCTTCAACGACGCCGAGATGGCGGCCATGGCCTTTCTCAAACTGCGCGCCCTGCAGGGCGCGCCGCGGGCCGACTGAGCAGGCCCTGCCCGGTCTGCGGTGCGCTCAGGCTCCCTTGGCCTGGCCGATCTGCTGCTCGATGTGCCGGAGCTGGTCCTTCGAGAGCACTTTTTCCGCCTTGGGAAAGAGCTCATCTTCTTCCTCGCGGACATGGTGCAGCAGGGTTTCCTGCAAGACCGTGAGCTTGGCCTTCCAGTCCTCGTCCTGGAAATCCAGGGAATCCAGCTCTTGGAGCAGCAGGTCCACCACATGGTGCTCCTGATAGGCCTCCAGGGTCAGCCCGTGGGTGGATTTGCGGGACTCGAGCTCGGGATAAACCAGGCGTTCCTCCAGGTTCTCGTGGGCCTGCAGTTCCTGCTTCAGGGTGTTCAACAGGTCCCGGCGTCTTGTCCTGGCCGACGCCGGGGTATCGAGCAGTTCCTCGATGATTCCCTTGACGAGTTCATGGTCCTTGACGAGCAATGCGAAGGTTCCGGTCTGCATGGGCAGCTCCATGGGAAAAGTTGAGGGCGGGGGACAGGCACATCAGTGGTTTCGGGTACTCACCAGATGCAACGCCAGACTGATCACGAAGCCGGCGAGCGCGACGAAAAAAATCAGTTTCGCGACCCCGACCGCGGTCGACTCCACCCCGAAGAATCCGAACACCGAGGCCACGAGCGCCACGAGAAGAAAAGTCACCACCCATCTCAGCATGAAGGACTCCTGGAGGTTTCGGCCTTGCGAGCCTGCGCGCGGATTACATCCTGTTGCAACCCGGTTTCAGTCTAAGGCCGCCTCGGGCGCCGGTGGATGGCCCGCCTGAACATCCATGATGACCACAGGGGTCACGGGGCCGGCGCGGGGCGCACAATGCGCCCATGGGATTCGACCATCGCGACGGGATGAAGCCAGGCGAGCGGCAGCCCTCGGCGGCACCGCCTCCGGGCTATGTTCCCACGCGCCGGCCGCCGGCGGGACTGATGTGGATGGTGCTGCTGTGGTGCCTGATCGGAGGGGCGCTGTACCTGGTGGTGCGCTCCTTCGTGCCGGGTTTCGGGCCCGTGCGCGTGCAGGCGGCGGGGGCCGACGAGCTGCTGCTCAGCCCCGATCGCTCGGGCAACTACACGGTGCCGGGCGCGATCAATGGCGTGCCCGTCACCTTCCTGGTCGACACCGGCGCCTCCACCGTGTCGGTGTCCGCGAGAGCGGCCGGTCGCATGGGGCTTTCGGGTTGCCAGGGCATCGCATCCCAAACCGCCAACGGCAGCACCTCGGGCTGCCTGGCGCTGACCCGCGAGTTGCGTTTCGGCCCCTTCACCGCGCGCGACGTGCGGGTCGCCGTGCTGCCCCATCTGTCGGGAGGCACCGCCTTGCTGGGCATGAACCTCCTGTCGCGCATGCGCATGGTCCAGCAGGATGGGCACCTGGAGCTGCGCGCCTCCGGCCGTACCCCGGGAGCCTGAGCTTGCGGCGGCCGCGGGCTCGCGGCGGCTCAGGCCGCCGGCAGGTCCGCCGGCAGATCCGCGGGCAACAGATCGGTGAACACGAAGCCGTCGCGCTCGACGGTCTCGCCCACGCGAAGCGCGACCGGGCGCTCGAACATGGGCCCGTCGAAGGCGAAGCTGTGGAATTCGCCGAATTCACCGCAGGGATCGACCCCCTGGGGCAGATCGGACAGGAAGGCCGTGTCGTAGCGGCGCCCGGCGAACTCGCGCGGCAGGAGCTTGGGGTCGACGCAGCTGATCACCGCCCGCAGCCCGCTGTCGACCATGGTGCGGGACAGCTCGCCGGTCGGCATGCCCCATAGGGGGAACAGCGCGGCGATGCCGCTGGATTGCAGCTGGCGCTCGCGGTAACGCCGCACATCCTCCAAAAACAGGTCGCCGAAGGCGAAAGCCTCGACGGCCTCTGCGCGCGCCTTCAGCACGAAGGCCTGCATCGCCGACTCGTACTCCGCATTGCTGCAGGGAAAGGGGATGTCGATCAGGAACAGGGGCAGGCCCAGCGCCGCGGCCTGGCGGCGCAGCAGATCGACGCGCACGCCATGCATCGCCACGCGCTGAAAAGCCGCGTTCACCGTGCTGAACAGCCCGGCCAGCTCGACGCGCGGATCCTGCCGCAGCAGCTGGAGGGCCCAGGCGCTGTCCTTGCCGGTGCTCCAGGAAAGCAGGGTCTTGTGGTGCATGGGGCCGTGCCTGCGGATCGTCGGTTCGCAATGTCCGCACACCTCGTCCGGACGTTGCTCGTCGCCGCGACCCTGGCGCGCGACGCTCCTATGATAGCGTGATGAAAAGTCGTGAAAAGGAAACCAAAAAGACAATATGGAGAGCGGGGCCAAGGTGCGCGAGCTCCGGCTCGCGAGACACAGGCGCGGCTCCCAGGCAGGGTCCGCCGCGTGCCCGATCCCCGTGGACCCGGTGGGGCCTGAGCACCGTCATGGTCCTCGCCACCGTGGCCTTCAGCGGCAAGGTTCCGCTGATGACACCCCCACGCATCACCCCGGGCCTGCTGTGGGCGGCCTTCCGGGCCGGCGCCGGGGAATACTCCCGGGACGTGAATAGCTGAGAGTCGGGCCCAGGCGCTCGCCAGATCCGGAGCCGATGCGGAAGTCTGGCTTCCGGTCCCCTCGAAGTGCGGGAAACCTCGCACAAACACCGCCCAGGAGGTCGCTTCCCGCGACGTGGTGCAAGTCCACAGCCATTCCGTGGAGCGGGTAGGGGGTGCGCACCCGGGATGGTCGATCACCCGCGAAGCGCTTATTCCTGGTGCCCGGAGGGGGAATCGAACCCCCACGACCTGATTAGGGTCGGCGGATTTTAAGTCCGCTGCGTCTACCGATTTCGCCATCCGGGCCGCGTGCGTCGCGGGTAGGCGCGCATGCTAGCGCAGGCGTGGCGGCAAGCACTCCGGGGTTGCCGAGGGCGCGCCCCTCGGCGCCCTCCGGGTATTCAACGGGCTGTCCAAGGTTCCAGCCGGCACATGCTCGGGCCTCGGACGGATCTTTGGGCGATCATTCAGCAATGGCTTGGATAAAAAGAGACTTATCAATTCATTTTTTTGTGAATCTGAGCTAAGATTCGTCTTGTTGAATTTTTGCCGGATAAAGCTCCAAGAAGCTTGATTTCCGCAGCAGCTATTGCGGAAAAAACGACCGGCAACTGCGTAGCCGGATGCGCCCCGGGTTGCCCCCGCGCGGTGCGCCGGCGCAGGCTACTGTCCGCCCCTCAGGCGCGCGGGGCAGGGGCTGCGCAGATGGGGTGGCGCCTTGCGCGCCGCCGGGGGAAAGGGCGCGCCGCGCGTGCCTTCTTCCCGACCAGGTCGCCGCGTCCGGCTCCGCGCCGGGCGTCCCTAGACGGCGGAGCCTCGGCCCGCCACCGACTTCGGAGATGCCATGCACGCTCGAAACCGAGGCGAGTTCGCCATCCATGCCCCCCACGCCGCCCGCGCTCCGTTGCGCGAGCCTCTGGAACTGGCCGTGCTCGGCGCCGGCAGCTGGGGCACCGCGCTGGCGGCCGCCTCGCGTCGCGCCGGCCTGCCCACGCGCCTGTGGTCGCGGCGTCCCGACGTGGCCCATGCCATCCGCACCACGGGCACCAATCCCCGGCACCTGCCAGGCATCGGGCTGCCCGAGGGGCTGCAAGCCAGCGACGACCTGCAATGGGTGCTGCAGGGGGCCGACGTCGTGCTGTTCGCGGTTCCCTGCGGCTCCCTGCGCGAGGTCGCGCAAGTCTGCGCGGCGGCCATGCCCCGGCACGCGCTGGCCCTGGCGACCTGCAAGGTCGTGGAGCCGGGCAGCGGCAAGTTGATGACCCAGGTGTTGCGCGAGTCCTGCGCCAAGGGGCAGCCCGTGGGCATGCTGGCGGGGCCGAGTTTCGCCGACGAGGTCGTGCGCGGCCTGCCCACGCGCCTGACCCTGGGCATGAGCGCCCATCCCGCGGCCGTGGCTGCCGCGCGCGAACTGGCCCGCGCGCTGCGCGCGGCAGCCATCGAACTGGAACTGTGCGACGACGAGATCGGCGTGCAGGTGGCCGG
>DAIDHU010000561.1 GCA_027451915.1 Thiomonas sp.
CCCCCGGTCACGGTCACGGTCACGGTCACGGTCACGGTCACGAGCACGAGCACGAGCACGAGCACGAACACGAGCACGAGCACGAACACGAGCACGAGCACGGCCACGAACACGGCCACGGGCAAGGATCGGGGCGGGCTCGCGAAGCCGGCGGCGCACAGCTCGCCGACCCCCTGCCCCAGGGCGCGGGCCATCCCGCGCGGCCGCGAGGCTGAGGCCATGCACGGCAGCACCTCTGGCCCATCGGCCGCTGGCCTCCCCTCGCCGGAGCTGGCGATGATGTGGTTGTCCTCCCCGGCGCTGCCCGTGGGCGGCTTCAGCTACTCCGAGGGCCTGGAGGCCGCGGTGGATGCGGGCGTGGTGCTCGACGAGGCCGGCGCGCTGCGCTGGTTGCGCGGCCAGTTGCAACTGGTGCTGGCGCGCGCCGAACTGCCGGCCGCCGCGCGTTCCCACGCGGCATGGCTCTGCGACGACCTGCCGCGCCTGCGCGAGGTGCAGGCCTGGGTGCTGAGCACCCGCGAAAGCGCCGAGCTGCGCCTGCAAAGCCAGCAGATGGGGCGTTCGATGCTCGACTGGCTGGCTCGCCTGCTGCCCGGGCATGCCTTGCTGGAACGGGCCGCGCGCCTGGGCACGCCACCCTGCTGGCCCCTGGGCTTCGCGCTGGGAGCCTGCGCGCTGGGCCTGGACGCCCCGCGCATGCTGCATGCGCTGGGCTTCGCCTGGCTGGACAACCAGGTGCAGGCAGCTCTGCGCGGCGTGCCCCTGGGCCAGAGCAGCGGCCAGCGCCTGCTGCACGCCCTTTCGCAGGACCTGCCCGCCGCGGTGGCGCGGGCGCTGGAACTGCGCGATCGCCCCGAACTCTGGCAAAGCTTTTCCCCCATGCTGGCCGTGCTCAGCGCGCGCCACGAGACCCAGTACTCCCGATTGTTCCGATCCTGAGGCCCGCCATGAGCACCCTGCCCGCATCCCCCGATCGCCCCAAGCACGCGCTGCACCATGTGCGCGGGCGCAGCAAGCGTCTGCCTCCCCTGCGCGTGGGCATAGGCGGCCCCGTGGGCTCGGGCAAGACCACCCTGCTCGAAATGCTGTGCAAGGCCCTGCGCGAGCGCTACGACCTGGTGGTCATCACCAACGACATCTACACCCGCGAGGACCAGCGCCTGCTCACCGTCGCCGGCGCGCTGGAGCCCGAGCGCATCGAGGGCGTGGAGACGGGGGGCTGCCCGCACACGGCGATCCGCGAGGACGCCTCGGTGAACCTGGAGGCCGTGGACCGCATGCTCGAGCGCTTCCCCGACGCCGACATCGTGTTCATCGAGTCCGGCGGCGACAACCTGGCCGCCACCTTCAGCCCCGAGCTGTCGGACCTGACCCTGTACGTGATCGACGTGGCCGGGGGCGAGAAAATCCCCCGCAAGGGCGGCCCGGGCATCACCCGCAGCGACCTGTTCGTGATCAACAAGATCGACCTGGCGCCACACGTGGGCGCCAATCTGGACATCATGCGCGCGGACACCGAGCGCATGCGCCCCGGCAAGCCCTACGCGATGACCAATCTCAAGACCCTGCAAGGCCTGCAGGACGTGATCGCCTTCATCGAGACCCGCGGCCTGCTGGCGTGCTCAGGTTGACCACACGCGGGGCGCGCAGGCAGCCAGGCCCCAGGCCTGGCTGCGCCAGGCGGCCCAGGCGCTGCGCAGCAAACGGGCCACCGGCTCGATGCGCCCGGCCAGGGCCCGCAGGACCAGCACCCCGGGCTGCGGCGAGGTGACACCGGCGCGCAGTCCCTCGGGCAGCACCGCCACGAGGGCGCGCGCCGTCTCCAGCAAGGCCTCGCGGCGCGCGGCGTCCAGCGGAGTTCCGGCAGCCAGCAGCAGCGTGCCCAGCGCGGCCTGCCCGTCCAGGCCGCCCGGCGCCTCGCGCAAGACGAGGTCGCCCCCGTCGATGCGTCCGCGCTCCAGCCACAGGCCGGGAATCTCCAGGTGCTGGGTGAAGCTGCCGCGGGCGAAGGCGTCGCCCGCGGCGGGCCGGCCCAGCGCGAGCATGTCCCAGGCCATCATCTCCGCCCCCGGCTCCAGCTCGAACACGGCGCGATTCTCGGCGATGCAGTCCTCGTAGGCCAGGCTTTCCAGAGGCAGCTATTCCAGGCGCGCGCCCTCGGCCACGCGCGCGTGCAGGGCCTGCGAGGCGCTGGCGCCCAGGCTTCGGTAAAAGCGCGTGGCCCCTGGCGTGGTCAGCAAGGCGTGGGCGCCGGCCTGCAGTTCCAGGTCCACGCGCACCCTGTCCCCGCCGGCCATGCCGGCGGGCGGGTGCACCAGCACATGGTGACACACCGCGTCGCCTTCAGGGTACAGGGCCGCCAGCACGCGCAGCGCGCCCTCGTGCAGGTGCCAGGCGCTGGTGCGCCCCTGGCGCAGGGCGTAGCGAAGTCGCAGGCGCGAGTCCCAGCCGGTCGAGGCCTCGGGGTGCCGGAGGTCGAGCATGCGCGGCTCAGCCTCCCCGAACGGCGCCGAAGACCTTGCGCACCAGGGCCGAGCCGGCGGCCGCCGGGTCGGAGCGAATGGACTTCTCCTCGTCGCCGATGGCCTGGTACAGCCTGTCCAGCGCCTGCTGGGTCACGTACTGGTCGATGCTGGCCTGGTCCTGCCGGACCAGTCCGAAGCGCGAGGCCTCGGAGGCATAGCGGTCGTAGGTCTGCGCCAGCCCCACCTTGCGGGTCTGCTGGTGCACGATGGGCAGGAAGCTGCGCTGCAACTGAGCCTGGGTCTTGGAGCGGAAGTAATCGGTGGCCGCGTGGTCGCCGCCGGTGAGGATGTTCTTCGCGTCGGTGATGCTCATCTGGCGCACGGCGGATACCAGCAGCGAGCGGGCCTCGGGCACGGCCGCCTCCGCGGCGCGGTTCATCGCCAGCTGCAAGGCGTCGGCCTGCGCGCCCAGACCGGCCATGCGCATCAGGCTGGAGGCCTGCTGCAGCGCGGGCGGCAGGGGAATGCGCCACTGCGGGCTGCCCCAGAATCCGTCGCGACGACCCAGCGTGGATACCGCCACGTCCACGCCCCGCCCCAGCGCGTCCTTCAGGCCCTGGCCCACCTGGCTGTCGCTGAGCGCGCCCAGCTGCGCCCCGCCCCCCACCGGCGCGGCCGCCGTTCCGGGCGAGGCGTTGCCGGGGGCGCTGCCCGCGAGCCCGCCGGGCAGCCCGCCGGGCAGGGCCCCGCCCAGCTGCTTTTGCAACGAGCCCAGGTCGAAGCTCCAGGCGCTCGCCGCCGGCCAGGCACAGGCCGCGCCCAGGGCGCCGAACAAGCACGCGCGGCGCGCGCCTTCCCACCGATTCATGTCACGCTCCCCGGCGCGCTCCCGCCCACGGCAGGCCGGCGCGCCCTTCACAGCCATTCCCAAGCATATCGAGCAAGAACCATGCCGATCAGTCGCTCTCGCGGAATTCCAGCTCCCGCGGCTCCGAGGCCTCGCGCCCGAGTTCGCGCCTGCGCAACTCGACGCGGCGGATCTTGCCCGAGAGGGTCTTGGGCAGCTCGGCGAACTCGATCACCCGGATGCGCTTGTAGGGGGCCAGGCGCTCACGCGCGAAGGCCAGGATGTCCAGCGCCAGCTCGCGGCTGGGCTGCACCCCCGCACGCAGCGCGACCACCGCCTTGGGCACTGCGGCGCGGATGGGATCCGGGGCCGGCACCACCGCCGCCTCGGCCACTGCGTCGTGCTCGATCAGCACGCTTTCCAGCTCGAAGGGGCTGATGCGGTAGTCCGAGGCCTTGAACACGTCGTCCGAGCGGCCCACGTAGCTGAGGTAGCCATCGTCGTCGCGACTGGCCACGTCCGAGGTGTGGTAGTTGCCGCCGCGGCAGGCTTCGGCGGTCTTGTCCTGCTGGCCCTCGTAGCCCAGCATCAGGCCCAGCGGGCGCTCATCGAGCTGCAGCGAGACCTCGCCGTCGTCGGCCGGCTGCTCGTCGGCGTCGAGCAGCACCACGCGATAGCCCGGCAGGGGACGCCCCATCGAGCCGGGCTTGACCGGCTTCCCCGGGGTGTTGCCGATGATGGCCGTGGTCTCGGTCTGCCCGTAGCCGTCGCGGATGGTGATGCCCCAGGCGCGACGCACGCTCTCGATCACCTCGGGGTTGAGCGGCTCGCCAGCGCCCACCAGCTCGCGCAGCGACACCTTCCAGCGCCCCAGATCCTGCAGGATGAGCATGCGCCACACGGTGGGCGGCGCGCACAGGGAACTCACGCCGTGCTCTTGCAGGGCATCCAGCACGGCGCAGGCATCGAAGCGCGCGTAATTGAAGATGAACACCGTGGCTCCGGCGTTCCAAGGCGCGAAAAAACAGCTCCAGGCATGCTTGGCCCAGCCGGGCGAACTGATGTTCCAGTGCACGTCCCCGGGGCGCAGCCCGATCCAGTACATGGTCGACAAATGCCCCACCGGGTAGCTCTGGTGGCTGTGCAGCACCAGCTTGGGCCGCGAGGTGGTGCCGGAGGTGAAGTACAGCAGCAGCGGGTCCTCGGCACGCGTCGGGCCGTCGGGCAGGAATTCGGCCGCGGCCTGCCTGGAACCCTCGTAGGACTGCCACCCCGGCGCGTCGCCGCCGACAACGACCCGCGTGTAGGCGCCGTCGAAGGCGGCGAATCGCTCCACCGCGGAGACGCTGCAGATCACGTGACGCACCGCGCCGCGCTCGAAGCGGTCGCGCAGATCGTCCACGCTGACCAGGGTGGTGGTGGGCACGATCACCGCGCCCAGCTTGATGCAGGCGAGCATGCACTCCCACAACGCCACCTCGTTGGGCAGCAGCAGCAGCACGCGGTCGCCGCGTCGCACGCCCAGGCCGCGCAGCCAGTTGGCCGCCTGCGAGGAGCGCCGGGACATCTGTTCGAAGCTGAGCTTGTCCTGGCGCCCGTCCTCGTCGACGATCCACAGCGCCGGCGCCTGGTTGCCGCGCGCCATGGGGTCGAAGTAGTCCAGCGCCCAGTTGAAGTGATCCAGCCGCGGCCAGCGAAAGCCGGCGTAGGCGCTCGCGTAATCGCTGCGGTGGCGCAGCAGGAAGTCCCGGGCCTGCAGGAAGGCCTGCGCGGACGCACTCTCGCTCATGGATGTCTCCTCACCTTTTTGGGGTTATTGTGCGTTCCTGCCAGCCTAGCGAGCTTTGATGCAGCGCAGGACCCAGGGGCAACCCTTGTTGCCAAGAGTTGCACACCCGACCCAGAATCGGCCCGCCCCCACCGTGGATTCGACGAGGCCCTTGCCATGATCATGCCGGCGCGCAGCCAGACCCTGTTCGACCTGCTGGAGCGCAGCGCGGCGCGCTACCCCCAGCGCCTGGCCATCGCCTGCGGGGACACGCGCTGGAGCTACGCGCAGTTCGCCGACGTATGCGAGCGCCTGGCCCGCGGCTTGCATGCGCTGGGCGTGCAGCGGGGCAGCCACGTGGCGCTGCTGTCGCGCAACTCCCATGCCTTCGCGGCCATGCGTTTCGCGCTGGCCCGCCTGGGCGCGGTGCTGGTGCCGGTGAACTTCATGCTGGGCGCGGCTGAGGCCGGCTTCATCCTGCGCCATTCCGAATCCATGCTGCTGGCCAGTGACAGCGAGTTCGCGCCGGTGGCGCGCGAGGCCGCCCGGGCGAGCTCGGTGCGCCATTTCGTGTGGCTCGAGTCCGAGCGCGCCAGCCAGCCGGCGCAAGGCATGATCGACTGGACCGAGTTGCTGCGTGTGCAGGGCGAGGCGCCCCAGCCGGCGCTGCAGGGCTCGGAGGCCGCGCAGATCGTCTACACCAGCGGCACCGAGTCGGCGCCCAAGGGCGCCGTGCTCAGCCACGAGGCGCTGCTGTGGGAATACGTCAGCTGCGTGGTCGGCGCCGACATCGGCTCCGAGGACCTTCTGCTGCACGCGCTGCCGCTGTTCCACTGCGCGCAGCTCGACGTATTCCTGGGCCCGGCGGTGTACGTGGGCGCCAGCAACGTGATCACCGCGCAGCCCTCGCCCCAGGGCCTGCTGGCGTTGATCGGGGAGCACCGCATCAGCTCGTTTTTCGCGCCGCCCACGGTATGGATCGGCCTGCTGCGCTGCCCGGACTTCGACACCACCGACCTGGGCAGCCTGCGCAAGGGCTACTACGGCGCGTCGATCATGCCGGTGCAGGTGCTGCGCGAACTGGCGCAGCGCCTGCCCCGGGTCCGGCTGTGGAACCTGTACGGCCAGACCGAGATCGCGCCCCTGGCCACCTTGCTGCAGCCCGAGGACCAGTTGCGCAAGCCCGGCTCGGCGGGGCGCGCGGCGCTGAACGTGCGCACCCGCGTCGTGGACCAGCACATGCGCGACGTGGCGCCCGGCGAGGTGGGCGAGATCGTGCATCGCTCGCCCCAGTTGATGAGCGGTTATTTCCGCGACCAGGCGAAGACCGAGCAGGCCTTCGAGGGCGGCTGGTTCCACTCCGGCGACCTCGGCCGCCTGGATGCGCAGGGCTACCTGTACGTGGTCGACCGCAAGAAGGACATGATCAAGACCGGGGGCGAGAACGTGGCCAGCCGCGAGGTGGAGGAATGCATCTACCTGCTGCCCCAGGTCAGCGAGGCAGCGGTGGTGGCGCTGCCGCATCCGCGCTGGATCGAGGCCGTCACCGCCTTTGTCGTGCTCAAGTCCGGCCAGCAACTCGACGAGGCCGCGCTGATCGCGCATTGCGAGAACACGCTGGCGCATTTCAAGGCGCCGAAAAAAGTGGTGTTCCTGGACGCGCTGCCGAAGAACCCCAGCGGCAAGCTGCTCAAGCGCCGCCTGCGCGACGAGTACGCCGCGCTGTACCAGGCCTGAGCCCGGGGCCTGCGCCCGGGCCCCGGCGCGCCGGATCAGGGCCAGCGCGGCGGGGAACTGCCGAGCTCGGCGGCGGGAAGATCCCAGCGCGTGTCCACGCCCTCGATGCGCCAGGGTGCGCGAAGGCGTCGCGCCGGGCCCCAGGGGGTGTGCTCGATCGCCGGCTCCAGATCGGCCTCGTCCAGCGGGGCGTGGGCCCCCGCTGCCTCGGGCGGCGGGCTGTCGAGCAGCAGCTCGGCGGTGCGCGCCAGCGACAGGCGCGCGCGCAGGGCGCCAGCGCCCTGCGCGCGCAGGCTCAGCCCTCGCAACACGGCGGCCGCCATCAGGTAGCCGGTGGCATGGTCCAGGGCCTGCACCGGCAGCGGCATCGGCCGGGCCGCCCCGGCCTGGCGCATGCCGGCCTCGGCGATGCCGCAGCTCATCTGCACCAGGCTGTCGAAGCCGCGCCGCGCGGCCCACGGGCCGGCCCAGCCGTAGGCGTCCAGGCAGACGTCGACCAGGCCGGCGCGCAGGCCCTGGCGCACCGCGGCGCCCAGGCCCAGCGCCTCCAGCGCCCCCGGCCGCAGCCCATGCACGAACACATCGGCGCCGGCGAGCAGATGGGCGAAGGTCTCGCGGCCCTGCGGGGTCTTCAGGTCCAGCCGGGCGCAGTGCTTGCCACGCGTGACGTCGGGAACCACGCCCGGCTCCCGCCACTGCGGGGCATCGATGCGAAGCACCGTGGCACCCAGGCCGGCC
>DAIDHU010000562.1 GCA_027451915.1 Thiomonas sp.
CCACCGACGGCTCCGACATCGCCCAGCGCGCCATCCCGGTGGCCATCGAGCAGGCCAAGCTCCAGTGCGCGCGCATCACCGCGGTGTCGGTGATCGACCTGTACCCCTACATTGGCGCGATCGAAGTCATGCCCACCGGCATCGAGGGCTGGCAGGAGGCCATCCGCGCCCAGGCCGAGGCGGCGGTGCAGTCGGTGGCCGATGCGGCTCGTGCCGCCGGCGTCGAGTGCAACACCGCGGTGCAGGAAGACACGCTGGCCTGGCGCGGCATGCTGGCGGTGGCCGAGCGCGAGAAGACCGACCTCATCGTCATGTCCTCGCACGGCCGCGGCGGCCTGACCTCCGCCCTGCTGGGCAGCCAGACCGCCCGCGTGCTGTCGCACACCAAGATCCCCGTACTCGTGGTGCGCTGAAACCAGGCCGCCTTCGGCGGCCTGGTTTCAGTGCGCAGCCTCCCAGTTGGAGCCGATGCCGAGTTCGGCGACCAGGGGGACGTCCAGCTGGGCGACGCCGGCCATCAGGGCCGGGATGTGCTGGCGCACCCAATCCAGTTCGTCGTCGGGGACCTCGAGCACCAGTTCGTCGTGCACCTGCATGACCATGCGGGTGCGCAGGCCCTCGCGCAGCAGCGCCTGCTCGACCGCGATCAGCGCCATCTTGATCAGGTCGGCGGCGGTGCCCTGCATCGGCGCGTTGATCGCCGAACGCTGCGCGGCGGCTCGGCGCGGGCCGTTGGGGGAGTTGATCTCGGGCAGCCACAGCCGGCGGCCGAACACCGTGGTCACGTACCCCTGGCTCTTGGCCAGCTCGCGGGTGCGCTCCATGTAGGCGGCCACCCCCGGATAGCGCGCGAAATAGCGCCCGATGTAGACCTGCGCGGCCTCGCGCTCCAGGCCCAGGTTGCGCGCCAGACCGAAGGCGCTCATGCCGTAGATCAGGCCGAAGTTGATCACCTTGGCCATGCGCCGCTGATCGTTGCTCACCTCCGCGGGGCTCAGGCCGAAGATCTCGGCCGCCGTGGCGCGGTGGATGTCCTCGCCGGCGGCGAAGGCGCGCAGCAGCCCCTCGTCCTGCGACAGGTGGGCCATGATGCGCAACTCGATCTGCGAGTAGTCGCTGGAGGCGATGTGCCAGCCCGCCGGGGCCACGAAAGCCTCGCGGATGCGCCTGCCCTCGGCGGTGCGCACGGGGATGTTCTGCAGGTTCGGATCGTTGGAGGCCAGGCGCCCGGTCACCGCCACCGCCTGGGCGTAGTTGGTGTGCACGCGCCCGGTGTCCGGATCCACCATCTGCGGCAGCTTCTCGGTGTAGGTGCTGCGCAGCTTGGAAAGGCCGCGGTGATCCAGGATCACGCGAGGCAGCGGATAGTCCTCGGCGAGCTTTTCCAGCACCTCCTCGTCGGTGGACGCGGCGCCGCCGCTGGTCTTTTTCTGCACCGGCAGCTGCAGGCGCCCGAACAGCACCTCGCCGATCTGGCGCGGGCTGCCCAGGTTGAAGGGCCCGCCCGCCAGTTCGTAGGCGCGCTGCTCCAGTTCCACCATGCGCGCGCCGATCTGCCCGCTCTGCGCCCGCAGCGCCGCCGCGTCGATCAGCACGCCCACGCGCTCCATGCGCTGCAGCACCTCGCTCACACGCATCTCCAGCGCGTAGATGCGCGCCAGGCCCTCGTCGGCCTCGATCAGCGGCCAAAGGCGCTGGTGCACCTGCAGGCACAGGTCGGAATCCTCGCCGCTGTAGCGCGTGGCCGTCTCCAGGTCCACCTGGTCGAAGCCGATGGCCTTGGCCCCCTTGCCGCACACCTGCTCGTAGCTGAGCACGTCGCTGCGCCCCAGGTGGCGCTGGATCAGGCTGTCCAGCGCATGCGGCTTGTGCGCCTCCAGCACATAGCTCTGCAACAGCGTGTCGTGCACATAGCCCTGCACGACGATGCCCGCGTTGTGCAGCACATGGCGGTCGTACTTGCTGTTCTGGCCCAGCTTGGGGCGGGCCGGGTCGACCAGCCAGGGGCGCAGCAGATCCAGCACCTGCCCCATGGGCAGCTGCACGGGACAGCCGGGGTAGGCGTGGGCCAGCGGGATGTACGCGGCCTGCCCGGGGCGCACCGCCAGCGAGATGCCCACCAGGCGCGCATGCATCGGGTCCAGCGAGTCGGTCTCGGTGTCCAGGGCCGTCAACTCCGCCTGCTGGATCAGCCC
The DNA here is from genome assembly GCA_027451915.1 of Thiomonas sp. Classification (GTDB taxonomy): domain Bacteria; phylum Pseudomonadota; class Gammaproteobacteria; order Burkholderiales; family Burkholderiaceae_C; genus Thiomonas_A. The sequence continues at coordinate 2,196 of DAIDHU010000562.1, forward strand.
GATCCAGTGCTGCAGCCGATCCAGGCTGAGCACGGTCTCGTAGTCCCCGGGCGGCAGCGGCGACGCGGCCGGGTCCGCATGGCCCGCCGTCTCCACCCCCGCGACGGCCGCGGCGCCCACCGGCTGCGCCGGCAATTCATGCAGGAAGCGCTTGAGCCCGAAACGCCCGAAAAAGGGTGCCAGCGCCTGCTCGTCCTCGGGGGCCACGTGCAGGTCGCGGTCGAGGTCGCCGGCGTGGCCGTCCAGGTCGCAGTCGGCGCGCACCGTGATGAGCTCGCGAGCGCGCGGCAGCCACTCCAGGCTGTCGCGCAGGTTCTGGCCCACCGCGCCGCCGATGTCGGCGGCATGCTCGACGATGCCCTGCAGGCTGCCGTACTGCTGCAGCCACTTCACCGCGGTCTTGGGGCCCACCTTGGGCACCCCCGGCACGTTGTCGGCGGCGTCGCCGATCAGGCACAGGTAATCCACGATGCGATCGGGAGGCACGCCGAACTTGGCCAGCACTCCCGCCTCGTCCAGGGTTTCGTTGGTCATGGTGTTGACCAGCGTGACATGCGCATCCACCAGCTGGGCCAGGTCCTTGTCCCCGGTGGACACCAGGGTGCGCATGCCCCGCGCGCGGGCCTGCGCGGCCAGGGTCGCGATGACGTCGTCGGCCTCCACGCCCGGCACCACCAGCAGCGGCCAGCCCATCAGGCGCACCACCTCGCGAATGGGTTCCACCTGCGCGGCCAGATCCTCGGGCATGGGGGGGCGATGCGCCTTGTACGGCTCGTACAGGTGGTTGCGGAACGTGGGCCCCTTGGCGTCGAACACGCAGGCCGCGTGCACGTAGCCCTTCCCGGGCGGGTACTGCTGGCGCAGCCGGCGGAGCATCGAGGTGATGCCATACAGCGCGCCCGTGGGCTCGCCGTTGGGGCCGCGCAGGTCGGGCATCGCGTGATAGGCGCGGTACAGGTAGCTGGAGCCGTCGACCAGCAGCAGCATGCGCTCGGCTTCGAGATTCTGGGTCATTGCGGGATTATCGGTCCCAGCAGCGGGCGACGGCAGGCCGGGCGGCTAAAATACGAAGCATGAGAACTGCCCCGCAAGCTCCGATGCGCGGCCTGCGCCTGGCCTGGGCGCTGGGCGCGGGCGCCCTGCTGGCCGCGCTGCCTCCGTGCACCCAGGCGGCCTCGACGGCATCCACCTCGGCGGCCCCGCCGCGCCTGGTGGCCTCGCAGCCGGCATCGCGCTACCCGGAACCCCTGGTGCGCCACCTGGTCACGCAGGACCGCGCGGTGCGCATCGAGGAGGAACAGGTGCGCGGCGCCACCACCAGCATCCAGGTCAAGCCGCTGCACGGCGGCGTGCCCTACAGCATCGTGCCCCCGAAGGCCGACGCGCCGCAAGGCCCCGGCAGCATGCAGGGGCGCATGCAATGGCGCATCGGCACCTTCAAGTAAGTCCGCAGCCGCGGACCGCCCTCCACCCAGAACCTCGCGCCCGCGACGCCGATGGCCGTATTCACCCCCGTTGAACCTGCGGAAGTCCAGTCGTTCCTGCACGAATTCGATCTCGGGGACCTGACCGAACTGGAAGGCATCGGCAGCGGCATCGAGAACACCAACTATTTCGTCGGCACCACGCGAGGGCGCTATGTGCTGACCCTGTTCGAGCGCCTGGGCTTCGAACAACTGCCCTTCTACCTGGCGCTGATGCACCATCTGGCCGCCCACGGCATCGCGGTGCCCGATCCCATGCCGGGGCGCGACGGCCAGGCGCTGCGTCGCCTGAAGAACAAGCCCGCCGCGCTGGTCACGCGCCTGCGCGGCAGCAGCGTGCTGCGGCCGCAACCCCGGCATTGCGCGCAGATCGGCGAATGCATGGCGCGCATGCACCTGGCCACGCGCGACTTCGCGCCCAGCCAGCCCAACCTGCGCGGGCTGGAATGGCAACGCGGCATCGCGCCGCGGCTGGCCCCCCTCATCGAGCCCTCCCAGCGCCTGTTGCTGGAAGCGGAACTCGCGCACCAGTCGCTGCTGGCGGCCAGCCCCGAGCACGCCTCGCTGCCTCGCGGCGCCGTGCATGCCGACCTGTTCCGCGACAACGCGCTGTTCGACCAGGATCGGCTCAGCGGAGTGTTCGACTGGTACTTCGCCGGCGTCGACACCTGGGTGTTCGACCTCGCCGTGGCCCTCAACGACTGGTGCATCGAACTCGACACCGGGGTGTTCGACGCCGGGCGTCGCGCCGCGCTGCTCGATGCCTACCAGGGCGTGCGCCCGCTGCAGCCCCTGGAGCGCGAACTCCTGCCCGACGCGCTGCGCGCGGCCGCCCTGCGTTTCTGGGTATCCCGCCTGGGCGACCTGCACCTGCCGCGCGACGCCCATCTGCTCCAGCCCCACGACCCCACGCATTTCGAACGCGTACTGCGCCAGCGCCAGCTCGAGACCCGGCTGCGCGAGGGCATGCATTGAACGAACCTTCCACATGATCCTCCGATCGGTCCCGGCCCGCGTGGGCCTGCTATGGGTACGCTTCGGCTTCGCATGTCTCATGCGTCGCCCCTTGCAGGCCCTGCTGCTGGTGCTGGTCTATTTCGGGCTGGTCGCCGCGCTGCAGCTGGTGCCCGTGCTGGGCATCCCGCTGTCCATCGCGGTCACCCAGATCACCACCCTGGGTTTCATGCAGGGCTCGCGCAACATCGCGCGCGGCCTGCCGGCCTGGCCGATGGTGTTCGCGCAGGGCCTGCGGGGCCCGTCGCCGCGCCTGCGCTCGCTGCTCCTGCTGTGCCTGGCCTACGTGCTCGCGCTCATGCTGGCGCTGGGCCTGTCGGCGCTGGCCGACGGCGGCGCCCTGCTGCGCCTGTTCCTGTTCTCCGCCTATCCCGCCAAGGGCGCGGTGGCCAACGGCGCGCTGGGACAGGCGGGCCTGATCACCCTGCTGGTCTACCTGCCGGTGTCCATGGCCTTCTGGTTCGCGCCCCCCCTGGTGGCATGGTGGGGCATGGGCGTGGCCCAGGCCCTGTTCACCAGTTTCATCATCGTCGCGCGCAATTTCGGCGCCTTCGCGCTGTACGTGGCGCAGTGGTGGGGCCTGTTCGCCGCCACGCTGATCCTCGGCTCCCTGGCCGCGGCCGCCCTGCGCCTGGACAGCTCCCCCTCGCTGCTGCTGGAGCTGCCGCTGTGGTTGCTGCTGTTCGCGCCCTTCGCGCTGTCCTTCCAGGCCAGCGTGCACAGCCTGCTGGGCGAACCTCCGCAAGGCGCGGCCAGCTGAGGCGCCGCCGCCCCGTCCGCTAGCCGCCCCGCCCCGTCCGCTGGCCGCGCGCCTCGTGCGCCAGCTGCCGGATCAGCACCCGGCCATCCGCGTCAAGCAGGCGCACCTGGTCCACGCGCAGGCGCAGCGCATGGGTCGCCGCATCGGCTCCGAGCACGGTGCAGGAAATCACCATGCGGAAATGCCGGAAATCCCCGATGGCCTGGTCCAGGGCCCGCAGCGTGGCCGCATCGCGGCAATGCAGGTGACGAAACGGGCGCGGATGCTGGAACACGTAGTGGTAGGGCGAATTGTCGAAGTAGTAGCCGGCCCCATGGATGAACAGGCGGTTGTCGATCGGGTAGTACTTCCCCGAGGGCACGTAGGCGTCCAGGGCGATGTCGTCCACCGCGATGAGCACCCTGGGGTGGCTGGCGGCGAAAGCCACCATGGCGTCGAGCTGGCGCATCTGCCCGCTGCTCGGCCGCACCGCGGCCGGCGGATCGATCATCTGGGTATTCGGGGTGAGAATCGCCGAACCATCCACCGGCTGCCGGGCATAGGCGGTGAAATACACCTTCAGCAGCACTGGGGAATCCAGCACCACCGCGCCGTCGCGCAGGGCCATGGCACCCAGGCCCAGGGGCTGGGTGAAGGGCGCGGCCGAAGGCGGGCCGGGCAGGTCGGTGAGCGAGGCTCCCCGCAGGTCGAGGGGCGCTCCTGCGGGCGCGCCGGATGCGAGGGCGCCGGGCAGGCCGCCGCTCAGCCCGGCCGCGAGCGCCAGCGCGGCGATGCGGGAGCGGCGCGGCCCGCGCCTCGAATCGGATGGGTCCATGGTGAAGTCCTCAGGATTGCGCGGCGCGCCCGGGCCCGGCCGCGGGGGCTTCGTCATCGTCCTCCTGCTCCCAGCCGGTGATCATGGCCCGCAGGTAGGCGCTGGGCGGATGCGAGGTCGTGGCCAGGTACAGGTGCAGGATGACGAACACCAGCATCATGTAGGCCGCCGCCGTGTGGGTCAGCGCGACCCAGGGCAAGCGCAGCTGCAAGGCCGAAAGGCGCATCCAGGCGTAGCTGGACGCCAGCAGCAGCATGCCGCTGGCCCACAGCAGCGGGTGGATCATCAGCTTGAGCCACAGGTAGGCCAGGCGCTGCAGCGGGTTGTGCTTGCGAAAGGGCTCCCTGTGATAGGGATGGTGTTCGCCGAGGAACATGCCCCAGGCGTAGTAGCGCGCCACCACGTACAGGCTGCTCCAGCGCAGGTCGGGGATGTAGTTGCGCCAGGCCCCCGTCGTGAAATGCCAGAAGATCGCGAAGGTCCACAGCGTGATCAAGGACCAGGCCGCGATCTCGTGCACCAGCAGGGCCTGCTGGAAATCCAGGCCGCCGAGCGTGCCGTGGATCTCGAAGCCCGTGAACAGCATGGTCAGGACCAGCCCCGCCTGCGACCAGTGCCAGAAACGCTCGAATCGGGTGAACAGGTACATGCGCCGGGAGCTCATGGCGTTTTCCTTTCAGCGCCGACGGCGCCACCAGACGACGAGGCGCAGCAAGGCGTGCACCGCGACCCCCGCCAGGGCCAGCGCCGCCGCGATGCGCCCGATGCGCTCGATCCAGGCGTTGTGGTCGCTGCTTCGCCCCGGGATGTACACCCCGTCGACGTCCTGCAACCGCCCGTGGTCGGCGTGGCACTGCATGCAGCGCAAGCTCTGGCCGGCGGGCGCCACCATGTGTTCGATGGGCCAGTACATTTCGGTGCGCACGAAGCCGTAGTGCCCCGAATAGGGCAGCTTCGCCGCCTTCATGCCCGCGGCGATCGAGGTCTGCCAGTCGTAGCCCATGGTGTAGGCGCTCTTGTCGAAGCCGAAGGAATGAAACACCGCGAGCATGCCGGTGCTCGTGTCATAGGGCTGGTTGGTGCGCATGATCTTGAAGGGGAAGATGCGCGACTTGCCGTCCGTCGCGCTGCCCTCGATGGCATTGATCTGCACCACGCCTCGGGCATCCCGGAAATCGCCCACCCTGGACCCCAGGGTGATCCACCGCTCGA
>DAIDHU010000563.1 GCA_027451915.1 Thiomonas sp.
AACTGCTGGGCGAACTGCTGGAGCACGAGCGCCAGACCATCACCATCCTGGAGCGCCTGGCGGCCCAGCGCTTCGAGCCCGCATCCGCCGCGGCCGCGCAGGAGGCTTGAGCCCATGCAACCCCTCACCCAGAATCAGCGCGCCTTCCTGGACATGATCGCCTGGAGCGAGATCGGCCCGGCGCTGCTGGCCGAGTCGCAGAACGGCTACAACGTCATCGTCGGCAGCACGCCCGAGCACCCGATCCTGTTCGACAGCTACGCCGACCACCCGAACCGCTTGATCCGACTGCCGAACGGCATCGAGTCCACCGCGGCGGGCCGCTACCAGCTGCTCCACCGCTGGTGGGTGCCGTACAAGCGCCAGCTGAACCTGCTGGACTTCTCGCCGGCCAGCCAGGACGCCGTGGCCATCCAGCAGATCCGCGAGCGCGGCGCGCTGGAGCTGATTGACGCGGGCGCCATCAACGAGGCGATCGCGCACTGCTCGAACATCTGGGCGAGCCTGCCGGGAAATACCTACGGCCAGCATGAGAACGCCGCGGCCGCGCTGCGCCAAGCCTATGCGGCCGCCGGTGGGGCCTTCACCGCGTAGGGGCGCGCGCCGCCATGCCCCGCATTTCCCACCGCACCCTGGAGACCATCGTGCAACTGATCGACCACATCAAGACCGAAATCATGGCCATTCGGGCCGAGAAGGACAAGGTGCTCGCCGACGCGCAGGCGCAGGCGAACGCCCTGGAGGCCAAGGCAGCGTCCCTGGAAGCCAAGGTGAGCGGCCTGCCGGCAGAGCTGGCGGCTCTGCCCGAGGACGCGGCGGCCAGGGCATGGGACTGGATCAAGAGCTTTTTCTGATGCGCGCGTGGCTCGCCCGGCTGCTGGCCGACCCAGGAGGCGTGCCCGATGACGGGCGCGTGGCCGCGCTTTTGATGGTGCTCGGCTACCTGTTCCTGTCGGGCTGGAACGTGATCATGCTGCACCACCGCTTCGACATGGCGCAGTTCGGCATCGGCGCAGGCACGCTCTCTGGCGGAGTGGGTGCGTGGCTGGGCCTGCGCAAGGGGAATTGACCATGGGCATCCTGTTCACGCTGCTGCGCAAGTTCTGGTGGCTGATCCCTCTGGCCGGCGCCGCAGCCTTCGGCGCCTGGGAGCGCCACGAGGTGGGCGTCGCGCAGGCGCACGTTGCGCAGCTCGAGCAGCAACTCGGCAGCGCCGAGCAGTCCATCGCCCAGCTGCACGCCGGCATCCAGGCCCAGAACGGGGCCGTGGAGCGGATCCTGGCGCAGGGGCAGGCCAACGTCGCGGCAGCCAAGGCGCAGGCCGCTCAGCGCGTGCAGGCGGCGGCCAAGGTGCAGCTGATCTACCGCACGCGCATCCAGACGATCGAGGCCGCGCCGGTGCCGCAGCAGTGCGCCAGCGCCGCGGCGTGGGCGCAGCAGCAGGCCCAGGGCCTGGCAGCGGGGTGGAACAAATGAAGCGCGCTCTGATCCTGTGTTTGTTCCTGGGCGGCTGCGCCGCGCCGCCCCCCCGCGTCGTGGTGCAGAAGGTCGACGTCCCGGTGCCAGTCCAGGTGCCGTGCCCGGCGCCCAGCGTGCCCGCGCGGCCCGCGCTGCCCATCGCCACTCTCAAGCCCGGCGCGGCGCCGGCGGAGGTCGACCGCGCGCTGGTGGCGACAGTCGCCGTGCTGCAGGGCTACGCGGCGCAGCTCGAGCAGCTGCTGGGCGTGCAGCGGTAGGATTGCCCGTGAGCGGCTGGCTGCCGGTGCGCCGGATCCTGCGCGAGCGGTTCGGGGCCGGCGGCTACCAGATCCTGCGCACGGGCGAGATCCGGGTTCGGCGCGGCGACTCCTGGGAGCGTTTCGGGAGCCTGCTGGACCCCGAGTTCCTGCGCTTCATCGCTGGGCACGCCCAGGCCGCGACGGCGGCCAAAGTGTGCGGGGAATTTTGACCAACAGGGCGCATTTCGGGGCATCCAGCGCCACCGGCGCGTCGGTTTTCCCTCGGGCGTTCTCTCTGAAAGGATGCCGTGCGCACATCGCGCACCGCCCTCGAAATCCGGTGTACGGTTATACCGTACCGTGGGTTCGAATCCCACCCTTTCCGCCAGTAATCAAGCACTTAGGCCAGCACCGCGCTGGCCTTTTTGTTGCCCGGCGCGCCCCGTTGTGCGGGGATTTTCGCCCAACTCAGGCCCGGCGCTTGCCGATCTTGCCCACGGCGGCGGCCAGCGTCTCGGTGCGCAGGTGGGCGTAGCGCTTCGTACTGCGGGGGTCGCGGTGGCCCAGCACCTGGCCCACCAGGAACAGGTCCTCGCCGGCGTTCACCAGCTCGCTGGCGGCGCTGTGGCGCATGTCGTGGAAGGTGGAAATCCCGGTCAGTCCGCACGCGGCCTTGGCGCGCGCGATGTCCTTCTGCAGCGTCGAGCGGTTGATGGTCAGCGGCAGGTGCTTGACGGCGCGCGCGATGCGCGGATGGATCGGAAGCGCCCGCCGATCGTCGTTCTTGCTGTCGGCCAGCACCAGCCGGTCGGGTAGCACCTGTAGCCGGTAGAGCTCGCCCATGCGCCAGCCGGTGTAGAACGCCACCCGAAAGGCCACGCTTGTCTGGTGATGCTTCACGGCGCGCGCCAGCTGCAGCGTCTGGCGCCGGTCTAGGTACACGTGGCGCTCGTTCTTCACCTGCGGCAGCTGCATGCGGGCGGTCGGGTCGTGCTCGCACAGGGCGTGCACCTTCCAGGCCCAGCGGCACGCCGCCTTGAGGTAGGCCAGTCGGTTGCGGATCGTCGCCGGCGCCATGGGCTTCATTTTTCCGTGGCGCTTGAGCATCACCTGGGAGCACACCTGGACGATCTGGCGCGCGACCTCGGGCAACTCGTCCAGCGTCTTGCCGTCGTAGAAGCCATGAATGGCGCTCAGGTGCTCTGTGGCCTTGGCGTGCCCCTTGAGCGCGCCTTCCTTGTCGGCCAGGTAGAGCTCGACCGCTCGGCTGATCAACGCCCCTTGGGGGGCGATACCAGTCGCAACGGCGTAGCGCCTTCCGCCTTCGGTCCGATCGAAGGTATCGGCTTGGGCTTGACTCCAGCCCTTCGGAAGTAAGCGAGAAGACCGGACTCGCTTGCCCGCGATATAGCGGTCGAACTCCCAGCGCCAGCGCTTGTTACGTTTGTCCCAGCGGATCGACATGATGCCCTGAACGCCTCCACGTCTGCGGGTTCGAATCGTAGCGCGGCGCCGATGCGCACCGCCGGAAGCCGGCCGGCGGCGGCCAGGTCGTAGACCATGCGCCGGCTGATGGCCAGCTGGCGCGCCACCTCGGCAGCGGTGAGCAGTTCAGCAGCCACGGCCTTCCGTCCCATCGGGGCCCGCGGCGGCGGGTTGCTCTGCGCCCATAGGACCGCCGTCCGGGCTCGCATTGGCGGAACAGTCGCGGTCGGTAGCGTCGGGGCCGTCGCCCTCTGCTTTCAAAACCTGTTGCGATGTCCGCGCTCGGGTATGCAATCGCGCCCACGCGAACTCCGGCGCGCACGGCAGCAGCCACAGGTGCCGGATGTTGGCGACGTTGACGACATCGAGATCGGCGGGGAACAACTCCACCGCCCACGCATCGGCGTAGCCGGCTTCGCCCTTGAGCCGCTGCAGGTCGTCCCATGTGATGCCGTCGGTCCAGCGGTCGCCCTGCAGGCTGGTGCGAAGGATGGACAGCCTGCAGACGGCAGGGGCTGGCGCCTCGAATTGCTGCACCAGGAAGTCGCGCGAACGCCAGACGGTTGTCGGCGCTCCGCGGCGCCCCGTCAGGTCGATGGGCCACTGGTCACGCGGAACGATTTCAAGGCGCAGCGGGCGCCGCGCGTTCTCGCGCTCGAGCTGTCGGCGCTGGGCGCGGGTGGTGAGGATGCTCACGCCACCACCTCCCGCGCCTGCAGAACCTCCAGCCCCACCCGGTGCGCGACGTGCAGCTCCAGGTGCGCACCCTGCGACGCCTGCCAGCCGTCCAGCAGCACGATGGCATCGCAGTCCAGGAGCGCCTTGAGATCAGCGCGCATGCACATGTGCCACGGCGTGTCCGGATTCGGGTTCAGCTCGGCGGGGTTGATCACCACGTAGCCCAGCGCGCGCAAGCGCTGCGCCTCCGCGTGAAAGGCCGGGAAGTTC
>DAIDHU010000564.1 GCA_027451915.1 Thiomonas sp.
CAGAGCGGCAACGTGGCGCGCCCGGCGCACCTGGACGTCAGCCTGAGCACCCGGGTGGAGAACAACCGCGTGGGGGCGGCGCAGTACAGCGCGATCAGCGACGAGCAGGCGGTGGCGCTGTGGGACCGGCTGCTGGAGAACCTGAAATTCCGCGTCGCGGTGCCCGGCGCCACGGCGCAATCGGTGGCGCTGGGCTGAGGCGGCCCGGTGCCTGTCATCCCTCCCGAACCCAGGAACACGACCATGACTGAATCCCGCCAGCCCTTGCCGCGGCAGCACCTGCCCGGCCATGAATCCTCCATGCATCCCCGGCCCACGCACGACGACCCTCGCTACCGCGGCAGCGGCAAGCTCGATGGCAAGGTCGCCATCATCACCGGAGCCGACAGCGGCATCGGCAAGGCGGTGGCCATCGCCTTCGCCAAGGAGGGCGCGCGTTGCGTGCTGTCCTACCTCGACGAGCACCAGGATGCGCAGGACGCCCAGGAGCAGGTCCGGCGCCACGGCGGCGATGCCCTGCTGGTGCCCGGGGACCTGCGCTCGCGCGCCCATTGCGAGCATGTGGTCGAGCAGGCCCTGAAGCGCTATGGCGCGCTCGACATCCTGGTGAATCACGCCGGTGAGCAATACCAGACCGACACCCTCGAGGACGTGGATGACGCCGCGCTGCGCCACCTTTTCGAGACCAATGTGTACTCCATGTTCTACCTGAGCCGGGCCGCTCTGCGCCACATGAAGTCGGGCGCGGCCATGGTCAACACCGTCTCGGTGGTGGCCTACAAGGGCCAGCCGCTGCTGCTGGACTACAGCGCCAGCAAGGGGGCGAACCTGGCCTTCACGCGCGCACTGGCGGCCTCGCTGGCCGACAAGGGCATTCGTGTGAACGCCGTGGCTCCCGGCCCCGTGTGGACGCCGCTGATTCCCGCCACCCTGCATGGCGCCAAGCTGGAGACCTTTGGCCGGGACGTGCCCATGGGGCGCGCGGCCCAGCCCCACGAGCTGGCGCCCGCCTACGTGTACCTGGCCAGCAACATCGACAGCGCCTACGTCACCGGCCAGGTGCTGCACGTCAACGGAGGGATTCCGGTGAACGGCTAGTTAGTGTCCTGTCCCGCTGATCACTGTCATTTCGCTGGGCCGTATCGGGGCGCAGGCAAGCTGCGGGGCCCTCGCCGGCGCGCGCGCTCAGGATGGGAACAGGTCCGAGCCGGAGCGTGGCGCCGACAGGCCCAGGTGGGCGTAGGTGGAGGCGCTGGCGATGCGCCCGCGCGGCGTGCGCTGGATGTAGCCGTGCTGGATCAGGAAGGGTTCGATCACGTCCTCGATGGTGTCTCGCTCCTCGCCGATGGCCGCGGCGAGATTGTCCAGGCCCACCGGGCCGCCGCCGAAGCGGTGCACGATGGCCTCGAGCAGCTTGCGGTCCATGAGGTCGAAGCCCAGCGGGTCGACGTCGAGCATGCGCAGCGCGCTGTCGGCCACCTCGCGGCTGATGCGCCCGTCGGCGCGCACCTGCGCGAAGTCGCGCACGCGGCGCAGCAGGCGGTTGGCGATGCGCGGGGTGCCGCGGCAGCGGCGGGCGATCTCGTCGGCGCCGCCGCTCTCGCAGGCCGCGCCCAAAAGCCCGGCCGAGCGCAAGACGATGCGGCGCAGTTCCTCGGGGCCGTAGAAGCCCAACTGGGCGACGATGCCGAAGCGATCGCGCAGCGGGCCCGTCAAGAGTCCCGAGCGCGTGGTGGCCCCCACCAAAGTGAAGCGCGGCACCGCGAGCTTGAGCGTGGAGGCGGCGGGCCCCTTGCCGGTGGAGATGAAGAAGGTGTAGTCCTCCATCACGGGATAGAGCGCCTCCT
>DAIDHU010000565.1 GCA_027451915.1 Thiomonas sp.
TCGCGTCGCCGCGCAGCAGGCTGCCGCCCAGGCGCTGGAACAGGGCCGCATAGGCCTGCACCAGGCCTTGCGGGTCGGAGCAGGGGACGGGCTGCAGGTAGCGCACGGCACCGGCCAGGCGCGGGCTGAGGGAGGGCTCGGCACGCCGCAGGGCCTCGGCGTCCAGGGCCTCGAAGGGCACGTCGAATTCGCGCCGGCAGTCCTCGGCCGCGCGCACCTCGGCCTGCCAGCGCGCGGGGCTGCGGTAGATGCGCATCCAGCCCGCGGGGCGCAGCAGGTCCTGCGCGCCGGCCTGCGCGGCCAGGGCCAGGTGTTCGTCCAGGCAATGCCGGATCAGGGGCGCGTACTGGCGGGCGATGGCCATGTGGCGCCGCGGCGCCGAGTTGCGCCAGTAGCTCCACAGGAAGGGCAGCAGCGCGGGCAGGTCGCGGGGGTGATAGCGCAGCTCGGGGGCGGTGTTGCGCGCGTAGCGCAGCAGGGTGCCCATGTCGCGCGGGAAGGCGTAGGGAATGGCGCCTTCGCGCTGGATCAGCCCGGCGTTGCCCATCGAGGTCTCGCCGCCGGGTTCGCGCCGGTCGATCAGCGCCACCGCGCGCCCGCGCTGCTGCAGATGCAGGGCCACGCACACGCCGACCATGCCGGCGCCGAGCACGAGGACATCGAAACGGTTTTGCATCGGGGCGCATCGCGGAAAGCGGCGCCATGCCGGCGCCGGATCACAGCATAAACGCGCCGGGCGGCGCGCCCGCCCCGGGCTCAGGCGCGCCGGCGCGGCGCGGGGCCGGTGCTGCCCCGCACGATCCACTCCAGATCGAGCTCGGTGGTGGCGGCCACGTCGCGCCCGGCCAGGCGCCGCAGCAGGTAGTCGGCGGCCGCGCGGCCCATCTCGGCCTTGGGCACTCGCATGGTGGTCAGCCCCGGGGGAATGTGCTCGGAGATGTCCATGTCGTCGAAGCCGGTCACCGACACCTGCCGCGGCACCTCGACCCCCAGGGCCTGGCAGGCCAGCAGGGCGCCCACGGCATGCACGTCGTTGACGCAGATCACCGCGGTGGGGGCCTCGCGGCGCCGCAGCAGTTCGGTCATCGCCTGCTGGCCGCTGGCGAAGGAGTAGGGCCTCTCGACCACGTCGTCGGGGTCGAGCGCGATATTGCGCGCGCGCAGCGCCGCGCGCACGCCGGCGATGCGGTCGCGCGCGCGGTCGTTGTGGGCGGTGAGCCCGGAGATCATGGCGAAGCGGGTATGCCCGAGGTCGAGCAGGTGCCGCGCGATCTCCAGCGCGGCGGCGCGATTGTCGAAGCCGATGCAGGGGTGGCGCTGCTGCGCGTCCAGCGCCCAGGTCAGCACGTAGGGCACCTGGAACTTGTCCAGCAGGGCGTACAGCGCGGGGTCGTGGTCGGTGCCCACCAGCACCAGCCCGTCGATGCCGCGCTCGAGCAGCCTGCGCGTGAGCTCCAGCTCGGTGACGGGGTCGTATTCGTGCGAGGCCAGCAGCAGCGCGTAGGAGGACTGCGCCAGCGACTGCTGCAGCGCGTTGATGGAGCGGGCGAAGATGGCGTTGTTCAGGGTCGGGATCACCGCGCCCACGGTGCGCGTGCGCTGCTCGGCCAGCGCGCGCGCCGCGCCGTGCGCGACATAGCCCAGCAGTTGCGCGGCCTGGCGCACGCGCGTGCGCGTGTCGACGCCGACCTGGGTGGAAGCCGACAGCGCGCGCGACGCCGTGGCCACCGACACCCCGGCCATGCGCGCCACGTCGATGAGCTTGGGGGCGGCCTTGTTCATGGCCGCGCCCGCGCTGACGGCGCATACGCGCGTGGACCTTGCAAACGTTTGCAACGAGGCATGAAGAAAAGCGCACGGTACATGGGCTCCATGGTACCCGACTCGCGGGCGCGCGGAAAACGGGACCGCGCAGAGCCAGGCTGGGAAGGGGCGGGATGCGAACCGCGACTAGGTTGAAACCCCTGTTGACGAT
>DAIDHU010000566.1 GCA_027451915.1 Thiomonas sp.
GCAGCGTCGCCTCCAGCGTTTCGCGCCGTGGGTGGCGCGGGTGTTTCCCGAGACGGCGGCGCTCCAGGGGCTGATTGAGTCGCCGCTGCGACGCCTGCCCCGCATGCGCGAGGCGCTGCGCGCGCGCTACGGCGCGCCGCATCAGGGAGAGCTGTGGGTGAAGCTGGACAGCCACCTGCCGATCTCCGGATCCATCAAGGCCCGTGGCGGCATCCACGAAGTGCTGCAGCATGCGGAGAGCCTGGCCTGGGAAGCCGGACTCCTGCATGCGCACGACGATTACGCGCTCCTGGCCGAGGCTCCGGCGCGCGAGCTGTTCGCCGGGCATCGCATCGCGGTGGCCTCCACGGGCAACCTGGGCCTGTCCATCGGCATCGTCGGCGCGGCGCTGGGCTTCGAGGTCAGCGTGCATATGTCGGCCGACGCCAGGGAGTGGAAAAAGCGCCTCCTGCGCGAACGCGGCGTGCGCGTGGTGGAGCATGCCAGCGACTACAGCGCGGCCGTGCGCGAGGGCCGGCGCGAAGCCGCCGCCGATGCGCGCTGCCACTTCGTGGACGACGAGAACTCGCGCCAGCTTTTCCTGGGCTACGCGGTGGCCGCGCGTCGCCTGCGACAGCAGTTCGACCAGGCGGGGGTGCGGGTGGATGCCGAGCACCCGCTATGGGTGCACCTGCCATGCGGGGTCGGCGGCGCGCCGGGCGGCGTGGCCTTCGGCCTGAAGCTGGCCTTCGGGGACGCCGTGCATTGCCTGTTCGCCGAGCCCACCCACTCGCCGTGCATGCTGCTGGGCGTGTACACCGGTCTGCACGACGCGGTCTGCGTGCAGGACTTCGGCATCGACAACCGCACGCTGGCCGACGGGCTCGCCGTGGGCCGCGCATCCGCCTTCGTCGGGCGCACCGTGCAGCACCTGGTGGAAGGCTACTGCACGGTCGACGATGAGGAGATGCTGGCCCTGCTGGGCTTGCTGGATCGCAGCGAGGGCCTGCGCCTGGAGCCCTCGGCCCTGGCCGGCTTCGCCGCCAGCGCGCGGGTTCCGGAATCGGCAAGGGTCGCCACCCACCTGGCCTGGGCGACTGGCGGAGGCATGGTTCCCGAGGAGCAGATGCGGGCCTATCTGGAGGGGGCGCGAAAGCCGCGGCCCAGCCCTGCGAGCGCGCGCTGAAGTTGCTGCGGGTACTCCAGGTTCGCGCGCTCTAGCGGGCCTCGGGCGGCGCCCCGGCGGTGCGCCGCAGGGCGGCGCGCTGGTCGGCTCGCTGGATCACCCGGTGCAGCACCAGGATCAGCCACACGCAGGCCATGCCGAACACCAGCGTGGCCAGCGCCCAGCCCCAGATCACGCGATCGCCCTGGGAAGCGCTGAGGGTTCCCAGCGGGCGCCCCGACATGGGCACCAGCATCCACGCCGACAGCGCGGCGCCTCCCAGAACGAAAATTCCCACCGCGTGGGTGAACAGCTTGGCTCGCATACCGCGCATACTACCTGCCCCATGACTGCCAGCGGCGGGCCTGCGCCCCGATACGGCCCAGCGAAATGACAGTTCCTAGGGGGACAGGACACCATCAGGCTGTTGAAATACCCCAGGGGCCCGCGCGGTGTGCTGCCTGCCCGTCTCGCGCAGGTGGGCCTCGGCGCGCTCCACCACCTGCGCGAACTCCACGCCCGGCACCGGCTTGCCGAACAGGAAACCCTGCACCTGGTCGCAGTGCAGTTGCCGCAGATAGTCCTGCTGCGCGGGGGTCTCCACGCCCTCGGCCACCACCCGCAGCTGCAGGCGCTGCGCCAGCGCGACGATGGCCGACACGATGGCCGCGTCGTCGGCATCGTGCTGCACGTCGCGGATGAAGCCGCGATCCACCTTGAGCTCGGTGGCGGGCAGGCGCTTGAGATACAGCAGGCTGGAATAGCCCGTGCCGAAGTCGTCGATGGACACGCCCACCCCCATGGCCTCGAATTGTTTCAGGATGGCCATGCTGGATTCGACGTTGCGCATCGCGGTGGACTCGGTCACCTCCAGCACCAGGGCGCGCGGGGGCAGCGCGTGCCGGCGCAGCGCGTCGCGCACCGACTGCACCAGGCCGGGATGGTCGAACTGCAGCGCCGACAGGTTCACCGCCACGCTCCAGTCGCGATGCCCCCTGGCGCGCCAGGCCGCGGCCTGGCGGCAGGCCTCGTCGAGCACCCAGTCGCCGATGGGCACGATCAGGCCGGCCTGTTCGGCCAGTCCCAGGAAGCGGTCGGGCGGCACGTTGCCGCGGCTGGGGCTGGCCCAGCGCAACAAAGCCTCCGCGCCCACCGCGCGGCCGCTGCGCAGGTCCAGCTTGGGCTGGTAGTGCAGGCGGAACTCTCCGCGCGCGAGCGCCCCGCGCAACTCGGCCAGCAGTTCCAGGTTCTCCTGCGCATTGACCAGCATCGAGGGATCGAAAAACTGATGCGCGTCGCGCCCCCCCGACTTGGCGCGATACATCGCGGCGTCGGCATGGCTGATGAGTTCCTGCGCCGAGGCGCCGTCCTGCGGGTACAGGGCGATGCCGATGCTCGCGGAAATGCGCAGGCGGTGGCCGTCGACCACGAATTCCTGGCGCAACACCGCGCCCAGGCGCGCGGCCAGGGCATGGACATCCTCGCGGGACACGCCCTCGGCCACCACCACGAACTCGTCGCCCCCCATGCGCGCGGCCAAGTCCGCGGGGCGCATGGTCTCGCGCAGGCGCTGCGCGATGAGGCTCAGCAGGCGGTCGCCGGCCTGGTGCCCGAAGGCGTCGTTGACGGCCT
The DNA here is from genome assembly GCA_027451915.1 of Thiomonas sp. Taxonomy (GTDB): domain Bacteria; phylum Pseudomonadota; class Gammaproteobacteria; order Burkholderiales; family Burkholderiaceae_C; genus Thiomonas_A. The sequence goes on from DAIDHU010000566.1 coordinate 2,777, forward strand.
TGAATCCGTCGAGATCCACGAACAGCACCGCACAGGGCTGCCCGCTGCGGCGGCTGTCGCGCATGGCCTGCTCCAGGCGACGCTCCAGTTGCAGGCGATTGGGCAACTTGGTCAAGGCGTCGTGCAGGGCCAGGAAGGCGATTTCGCCATGGGCCTGCGACAGGGAGGATTGCAACAAGGCGCTTTGCGATTCGAAGCGCCGATCGAGCATGGACAGCACGATGGCCGCCGCCAGCACGGCCACCGCCGCGCTCAGCACCATGGGCGCCAGGCCCTGTCCGCTCCAGCCACCGGCCAGCGCGCCGCACTGGCTTCCGGTGGGAAAGCCCGCCGCGGCCATGCCGGTGTAGTGCATGCCGGCGATCGCCGCGCCCATGATGATGGCGGCGCCGGCTCGCAATCGGTACAGGTGGTGGGTGCGAAGCCGGAGGCGAAAGGCGATCCACAGCGCGGCGCCCGATGCGCCGACGGCGATGAGCACGGACAGGAGCACCAGGGTCGGGTTGTAGGCGATGAAGGGGCTCATGCGCATGGCGGCCATGCCCATGTAGTGCATCGCGGCCACGCCCCCGCCCATGCCCAGGGCGCCCACGACGAGGCGCGCGCGGGTGAGATCGGCGCCGCTGACCAGGTACAGCGCGAAGCCCGAGGCCGCGATGGCGATGAGCAGGGACAGCAGGGTCAGGCCCGGGTCGTAGGCCAGGGGCACTGGCAGCGTGGCCGCGAGCATGCCGACGAAGTGCATGGACCAGATGCCCACGCCCATGCACAGCGCCCCGCCAGCCAGCCACCACATGCGCGCCTGTGCCGAGCGCGCGGTGGAAATGCGCGCGGCCAGGTCCAGCGCCGTGTAGGACGCCAGGACAGCCACGAGCAGGGATGCCAGGACCAGAGGCCAGGCGTAGGAAACATGATCCATGCAGAGATTCCGGAGCGGTCGCGAATGCACGTACCGGGCTTGGGAGCGTGCGGGTTCCGCCGCCGCGCGCGGATCCACCGATTCATTTTGCAAGGACTTCGTCTGCGCGGGGCTGGGCTACATGCGAGATTCGTGATGCAATTGCGCATTAGTTCACGATTGCGTCGGAAACGGGTTTTCCGGCACAAAAAAGGGGGGACAGCTTGGCCAGGGGATGGAGTGCGGCGCGCAAGGCGGTGGCATGCGCATGGAGCCTGCTCGGCATGGTGACGGCGCATGCCAGTCTGCCCCCGCATGCGCAGGCGGCGCCCGGCGCCGAATCCGGGGTGATCCGGCTGTGGCGGCGCGATCCGCTGCTGCTGCACGCGGCCTCCGCGATCGTCGTCGACGCCGGCACCCAGCGGGTGCTGTTGCGCAAGAACGCCGACGTGGTGCGCCCGATCGCCTCGCTGACCAAGCTGATGACCGCCATGGTGGTGCTCGACGCGCACCAGCGCATGGACCGCGAGATCAGCATCACGCGGGCCGACATCGATACCCTGAAATGGAGCGAATCGCGCCTGCGCCCGGGTATGCGTTTCACGCGGGCAAGGCTGCTGCAGCTGGCCCTGATGTCTTCCGAGAACCGTGCCGCGCACGCCCTGGCTCGCCACTACCCCGGCGGCCTGACCGCCTGCGTGGCCGCGATGAACCGCAAGGCGCGCATGCTGGGCATGCTCCACACCCACTATGTGGACCCCACCGGGCTGTGGCCGGGCAACCGCTCCGACGCGCACGACATCGCGCTGCTGGTGGCTGCGGCCACCCACTATGCCGCCATCCGGAGCGACACCACCCATGTCGGCACCGTGGTGCATGCCGACGGCGAGCGCCTGGTCTATCGCAACAGCGACCACCTGCTGTACGGCGGGGGCTGGCACATGGTGGTGTCCAAGACCGGCTTCATCAACGAAGCCGGCCACTGCCTGGCCTTCGACGCCTGGATGCGCGGGCGCCCCGTGATTGTCGTGCTGCTGGACAGCTGGGGCGCCTACAACGACTTTGTCGACGCCATGCAGATCCGCGACTGGCTGCACGAGACCAGTCTGCAGCAGTGGGCGCGCCTGACCGAGCTCGCCCCACCGCTGCGCTGAACACGCGCGCCGGGTTCAGCCCTGCGCGGGCTGGGCCTGCGCGGGCCGGTCGAAATCCGAGGCGTCATGGCGCTCGGGCAATTGCAGGGCCGGATCGCCGAAGCTGCGGTTGACCCGCCGACCGCGTTGCACGGGGACCCGAGCCGCCAGCTGCTTCGCCCAGCGCTGGACATGCTGGTAGTCCTGCACCTGCAGGAACTCCGCGGCACCGTACAGTTCGCCCAGCGCCAGCTGCCCGTACCAGGGCCAGATGGCCATGTCGGCGATGGTGTAGGCCTCGCCGGCCACGTAGCGCGACTG
>DAIDHU010000567.1 GCA_027451915.1 Thiomonas sp.
GCATCGCATGCCCGGGCTCGGGCAGGAGCTCGAAACTGTAGACCTCGCGATCGCGATGGAACACACGCCCGGTGTTCCAGGTCACGCCCTTTCGCAGCACGGCCTCGCCGGCCCCCAGGCGCTCGAGCACCTCCAGGCTGCGTTTGGCGTAGCACAGGCCGCGCGAGCCCACGCTGACGGTGTCGTCGTCGTCCAGCAGGACCACGCTCAGGCCGTGTTGGGCGCAGTCGATGGCGGCGGCCAGCCCGATGGGGCCCGCGCCGACGATGACCAGGGGATGGCGCGCGCCCGGCGCCTGCCCGGGGGCGACGCGGGGGACGAAACGGGGATGCACGTAACCGAGGGCCATGGAGCAACTGCGAGGACTCCGGCCCGCCCCAGACGCAGCCAGGGGGCTGCGCCGATGGACAAATGCCGAAGAATGCCTTGAAATGAATCTGTTGAACGAAGCTTAGTCATTTACTAATGAATCAGCCTAGGTATAAACCCGGTTTGGAACATGCAGAGCCTGCCCCAGGCGGGCCCGGCCCGGCCCGCGCGTGGGGGCAGTCGAGAGGCATCCAGAGCATCGAGGTCGGCGGGCGCCTGTTGCGCGCCCTCGCCGACCATGGCCGTGCGCTGCCGCTGAAGGAGTTGGCCCAGGCGGCCGATATGGCCCCGGGCAAGGCCCATCCCTACCTGGTGAGCTTTGGCAAGCTCGGGCTCGTCGATCAGGATTCCACCGGGCGCTACGGCCTGGGACCCCTGGCCATGGAACTGGGCCTGATCAGTCTGCAGCAGTACGACCCGGTGCGACTGGCCGAGCCGCTGCTCGTGGAGCTGGCGCAGGCCACGGGCCAGAGCGCGGCCATCGCGCTCTGGGGCAACCACGGACCGACCATCGTGCGCATCGAGGAAGCCCCCAGCGCCGTGCATGTGCGCATGCGTCCCGGCACCGTCACGAGCCTGCGGGACACGGCCACCGGCAAGGTGTTCGCCGCCTTCCACGCCCGCGAGAAGGTGCGCGAAGTGACCGGCCCGAGCGCGCCGGATCCCGAGTTCGAGGCCGAGCTGGCGCGGGTGCGCGCCGAAGGCGTGAGCCTCAGCGTGGATGGCCTGCTGCGCGGCATCAGCGCCATGTCGGCGCCGGTGTTCGACCAGCGCGGCCACATGGTGCTGGCCCTGACCCTCATCGGCCCCACCCCGGTGTTCGACGCCGACCCGGCCGGAGCCCTGGCGCAGACCCTGCGTTCCTACGCCCAGGTCTTGTCCAGGCGCCTGGGCGCGGCGCCCGGCGCCGCGGCCGGGCCCTGGGGCGCCGCCTGAGGCAGGCGCCGGCGCGGGGCGCGAAGACACGACGCGGCGTGCCCGCGCACAATGCGAGCCTGGATCCCCCGCACCCGAATCCATGCAAGCCCCCCGACCCGCTCCCCGTTCCCCGGCCCCGCGCCTGCTGCTTCTGGCCCACGGGTCCCGCCGCCCGCATTGGGCGGCGCCCTTCGAGGCGGTGCTGGCCACGCTGCGCGGCCTGCGCCCCGGCATCGAGGCGAGCCTGTGCTTTCTCGAATCCATGCAACCTTCGCTGGGCCAGGCGCTGGAACAGGCGGCGCGGGAGGGCTGCGAGCAACTGCGCCTGGTGCCGCTGTTCCTGGGCACCGGAGCCCACCTGGAGCACGACGTCGCCGAGGAACTGCGGCGCGTGCGTGAGCTGCACCCCGGCATGCATGTGGAACTCCTGTCCGCGGCCGGTGACAGCGATCGCGTGATCCAGGCCCTGGCCTGGCACGCGCTGCAAGGCCTGGACGCGGCGGCGAGCACCCCGCGAGACGCGGACTGAAGGCGCCGCGCCGATCCCCTGGAGCCCGGAGCGCGACCATGCCCCCCCTGCCAAGCCCCGAGATTGCGCACCAAGACCTCGATCCACGCACCGCGGTGCTGCCCTGGCTGCACGCGCTCAGCCGCGGGCCGCGCGGCAGCCGCGATCTGGACCCGGGCCAGGCCCGCACCCTGATGCACTGGCTGCTGCAGGGACGGCTCAGCGACGCCCAGGCGGGCGCGGCGCTGGTGGCACTGCGCATGAAATCGGAAAGCTCCGCCGAACTCGAAGGCTTCACCCGCGCGGTGCTGGACGTGGTGCCGCCGCTGGCGAGCACGCGTGCGACGGTCTGCCTGAGCAGTCTCAACGGCACGCGACGCCTGCCCAACCAGGTTCCGCTGCTGGCCGCGCTGCTGCAACGCCGGGGCATGCCGGTGCTGGTGCTCGGGGCCGAGCAGCAGGATGGCCGCGCGCATACGCTGCCGCTGTGGCAGGGCCTGGGCCTGCCGGTGGCTTGCGGGCGCGACCTGGCCGGGCAAGCCCTGGAGCGTGGCGAAGCGGTCTACCTGGACCTGGAAGGACTCAGCCCCGAACTGCGACGGGTCCTGCGCTGGCGCGAGGAGCTGGGCGTGCGAAACAGTGCCCATGCCGTGGCCAAGCTGCTGGCGCCGGTGCGCGGCCCCAGCCTGCTGCTGGCCAGCTACACCCATGCGGACTACGCGCCTCGCATGACCCATGTGCTGAGCGCGCTGCGCCAGCCGGCGCTGATCTCGCGGGGCTGCGAGGGCGAGGTGCCCGCCCATCCGGAGCGCGGCGCGCAGTGGCTGAGGGTGGACGCGCAGGGTTGCGTGCATGCCGAGGCCGATGAGCCGGCCCCCACGGACGAACCGGCCGCCGCGCGTGCGAGGGCCGCCGCGCGGGACTGCGAGCAAACCCTGGCCTGGACCCGCGATGTGCTGGACGGACGCGAGGCGCTGCCCTCGGCCCTGCAGGGGCAGTTGCGGCGCATCGAGGCTCTTTTCGCGCAATTGCCCCGCAGCGCAGCTGCCGACGAGGCGGCTCCGGCTTGATCTCGGACACGAGGCGCGCGCTTCGATGTGCCGCGAAGCCCCCGTGCCGGGGCACAATGACCCCACCCTGGGGAGATGCGGGCGATGGCGCTGGACCTGGTGTTCTGGATGGGACTCAACGGCGCGCCGCCGGGCGAGGCGCCACGCGTGTACGCGCTGGAACGCCGCCTGCATCCGCTGATGATCGGCATCGCGCTGCTGGCGGTGCCCTCCTTCTACCTCGAGGAGCTGCAGCCGGGCCACCCGCTGCGCTCGCTGGGCGTGGTCATGGACGCCCTGATCTTCGGCGCCTTCGCCCTGGAGACCATGGCCATGCTGATGCTCAGCCGTCAGCGCCTGCGCTACCTGATGTACAACTGGCTGAACCTGTTCATCGTGCTGGCCTCGGGCCTAGCGCTCGCGGGCCTGGACAGTGAGTGGATCCCCCTGGTGCGCCTGGCCCGCGCCGCCTTCGTGGGCCTGGTGTTCGCGCGCATGCTCGGCGGCCTGCGCCGCATGGTCGCGGCCAATGCCGTGGCCTACGCCTTCGCATTGGGCACGGGCGCCGTGCTGCTGGCGGGACTGGGCTTTTACTGGCTGGAGCCCAGCGCGCACACTTTCGACGACGGGCTGTGGCTGGCCTTCACCACGGCGGCCACCATCGGCTACGGCGACATCGTGCCCACGACCACGGCGTCGCGCCTGCTGGCGGTGCTGGTGGTGGTGATCGGCTACGCGGTGTTCTCCCTGGTCACCGCCTCGGTGGCGGCCTTCCTGATCGGCGAAGGCGAGCGGCGCCTGCAGCACGAGATCTACCGTGACATGAAGGCTCTGCGCAGCGAACTGGGAGAGCTGCGCGGGCAGATCGCCTCGCTGCGGTCGGCGGGCGGCACGGCGACCCGCGCCGCCGCGCCTGGCATCGAGCCCGCCGGCCTGGCCCTGCCCGCGGTGGTCGCCGCGTCGGGGGCGCCTGAGCCGGCGCGGCGGGCGCCGCGAGCGAAAAGGCGCAGCGCCCCGCGCTGAGCGACAGCCTGGCTGGACCTAGTGTCCTGGACAGGACACTAGAACTTCCAGCGCTCGGCCAGCTTGGCCGGGCGCAGAGTGTCGTATTCCTCGAACGGCTGGTGGATCCACGGGCTGGACGGCAGCATTTCCACGTAATAGTCCGGCAGCACCGTGGAAATGCCCTTCACCCAGATCACCGCGGTGCGCAGCTCGGCGATGTCCAGCGGCCCGGCGCGCAGGCGATCCGCCACGGCGCGCAGGGTCTCGCCCGAATCCGCCAGGTCGTCGACCAGCAGCATGCGACCGCTGAGCTCTCCACGAGGCATCGTGATGTAGTGGGCGATCTCCACGTGCGAACGCTCGGCGTTCGCGCCCGAGCCGTAGGAACTCGTGGACATGATGGCCAGCGGGCGGTCGAACACGCGCGAGAGCACATCGCCGGGCCGGGTGCCTCCGCGCGCCAGGCACAGGATCTGGTCGAATTCCCAGCCCGATTTGTAGATCTTCAGCGCGAGCTTCTCGATCAGGGCGTGGTATTCGTCCCACGACACGTACATGTTCTTGCCGTCTTCGCTGAGCATGGCCTCTTGCCTCTTGCGCCGTGCCACGGCGCGGAAGAATGGATGGGAAAGCCGCCGGTTCAGGCGCCGAAGGGATGCTGCAGGACGATGGTGTGGTCCCGGTCGGGGCCGGTGGACACCATCGCGATGGGGGTTTCGCTGAGCTCGGCCACGCGCTCCAGGTAGGCGCGGGCGCGCGCGGGCAGCTGCTCCCAGCGGGTCAGTCCGGCCGTGGTCTCGCTCCAGCCGGGCATGCGCTCGTAGCGAGGCTCGCAGCGCGCGATGTCGTCGGCGTCCAGCGGCAGGATGTCGATGTCCCGCCCGTCCAGGTGATAGCCGGTGCACAGCAGGATCTCGGGCAGTCCGTCCAGCACGTCCAGCTTGGTGATGCACTGCCCGGTGGTCGAGTTCAGGATGTTGGCCCGCTTGAGCGCGGCGGTGTCGATCCAGCCGCAGCGGCGCGGACGCCCGGTGACGGTGCCCCGCTCCTGGCCCACGGTGTGCAGGTGGTGTCCCACGCTGCCCGGCTGGTCGATGGGCAGCTCCGAGGGAAAGGGCCCGCTGCCCACGCGGGTGGTGTAGGCCTTGGTGATGCCCAGCACGTAGTCGAGCTCCCCGGGCCCCACGCCCGAGCCGGCCGCGGCGTTGCCCGCCACGCAGTTGCTGGAGGTGACGAAGGGGTAGGTGCCGTGGTCCACGTCCAGCAGCGTGCCCTGCGCGCCCTCGAACAGCAGGCGATCGCCTCGCTGGTGGCTCAGGTGCACGAGGTAGCCGACGTCGGCGAGCATGGGCCCGATCGGCTCGGCCAGCTCCAGCAGGCGCTCGTAGGTGGCGTCGAAGTCCACCTCGGGAGCGTGCAGGAATTCGCGCAGCGTGAAATTGTGCCAGTCCAGCGCCTCGCGCAGCTTGTCGGCCAGGCGCCGGGGGTGCTTCAGGTCCTGCGCACGCACGGCGCGGCGAGCCACCTTGTCCTCGTAGGCCGGGCCGATGCCCTTGCCGGTGGTGCCGATCTTGCCCACCCCGCGCGATTCGCGGCTGGCTTCGCGCGCCAGGTCCAGCGCCACATGCGAGGGCAGCACCAACGGGCAGGACTCGCTGATGCGCAGACGCGAGCGCAGCTGCACGCCAGCCGACTCGAGGCGGGCGATCTCCTTCATCAGGTGCTCGGGGTCGAGCACCACGCCGTTGCCGATGTAGCACAGCACGTCGGGGCGCATGGCGCCCGAGGGAATCAGCTGCAGGGCCGTCTTCTGGCCGTTGATCACCAGCGTGTGCCCGGCGTTGTGGCCGCCCTGGAAGCGAACCACGCCCTGTGCCTGGTCGGTCAACCAGTCGACGACCTTGCCCTTGCCCTCGTCGCCCCACTGGTTGCCCACGACGACCACGTTACGTCCTGTGCTCACGACACTTGTGCCTTTTTGAATAGGAAAATGGGAAACGGACCGCGCCGCGCCGCGGTTTCAGGCCGAGCCGGACGGCGCGCACTCGCGCACGGTCCACCCGGCCTCGGCACGCACGAGCTCGCGGTCCAGGCGGAAGCTCTCACCCTCGAACACGGCCTGCGCCGGCAGCTCGATGACCACGTTGCCGGCCTCGCGCAGCGCCCTCACGGCCTGCGCGTAGCCGGGCTCGTCGGACCATTGCGCGCGCACGGCCGCGCGCGGCGCCTGCGCACGCATGCCACGCGCCAGCTCGCGCAAATCCATGGAAAAGCCGGTGGCCGGACGCAGGCGCCCGAAACTGGCTCCGATCTCGTCGTAACGCCCGCCGCGCGCCAGCGCGTCCGGGCGATCCGGCGCGTACAGGCCGAATATGACCCCACTGTGATAGTGGTAGCCGCGCAAGTCCGCCAGATCCACCTGCACGTCGCAACCGGCCTGGGCGTGCAGCCGCGCGAGGCGCTCCAGGTCGTCCAGGGCGCGGAGCACGGGCTCGCGCGGCGGCAGCACGCGCCGCGCCTCCTGCAGCACGGAGGCATCGCCGAACAATTCGGTCAGCGCCAGGATGGGCTCGCGCTGGGCCTGGGGCAGCGCGGAGGTGAGTTCGCGCAGGCGCGGCACGTCCTTGCGTGCGAGCGCCTCCAGCATCGCCGACAGTCGCAGCGGCCCCGCCACCAGCCCGCCCAGCACGCCGCGCACCAGGCGCACGTCCGACAGCCCCAGCGCCAGTTTCTCGAAACCCGCCAGGTGCAGGCTGTGCAGTGCCAGGCGCTGCACCTCCAGGTCGGCCTCGAGCCCGGCATGGCCGTACAGTTCCACGCCGAACTGCAGCGGCTGACGTGTCGCGTACACGCCCTGCGCATGGGTGTGCACGATGCTGTCGCAATAGCACAGGCGCACCAGGCCCTCGCGGTTGAGGAGGTGCGCGTCGATGCGCGCGGCCTGTGGCGTCATGTCGGCGCGCAGGCCCAGCGTGTGGCCCGAGAGCTGGTCCACCAGCTTGAAGGTCTGCTGGTCCAGATCCTGGCCGGTGCCCGACAGCAGGGAGTCCACGTATTCGAGCAGCGGCGGGATCACCAGCTCGTAACCGTGGCTGGCGGCATGGTCGAGCAGGGTGCGGCGCAGCTGCTCGATGGCCGCGGCCTCGCGGGGCAGCACGTCGGAGAAGCGCTCGGGGAGCAGCCAGGCAGTCATGCAGGGCGAAGGAAAACAGGATGTTCGAAAAAACCAGCCCGCATTCTAGGGCTTGGGGGCTGGCCGGGGCCAAGGGCGCAAGCCCGTGGCGTGTCAGCGCTTGGGCGCGCCACCCGGCCCGGGCTTGCCGCCGGGGCTGCGCATGAACCGGAAAAAGTCGCTCGACGGGTCGAGCACCATCACGTCGCTGCGGCTGTGGAAGCTCGCGCGATATGCTTCCAGGCTGCGGTAGAAGGCGGCGAACTCCGGGTCCTTGCCGAAGGACGCCGCGTAGATGCGCGCGGCCTGTGCGTCACCCTCGCCCTTGAGGGTCTGGGCCTTGCGATAAGCCTGGGCCAGCAGCACCTCGCGCTGCCTGTCGGCCTCGGCGCGGATCTTGTCGGCCTGCGCCTGCCCCTGCGCGCGCGTCTGGTCGGCCACCAGCTTGCGCGCGGCGGCCATGCGGCGATACACGGCGTCCGTCACGTCAGCCGTGTAGTCCAGTTCGGTGAGCCCGGTGTCGACCACCTCGATCCCGCTGGCACGCAGCGCCGGGCCGAGCTGGGCGGCGAGCCTGGACTCCAGCTTGCCGCCCTGCCCCGCCAGCACCTCATGCAGATCCAGCGCAGCCAGGTCGGAGCCCAGCTGCGAGCGCAGCGCGGCGCCAATGCGGTCATCCGCCGCGGATTCGCCGGTGCCGAAGCTGCGCAGGTAGGCCTGGGGGTCCTGGATGCGCCACTTGACGAACCAGCTGGCCACCAGATCGTCCTTGCCCCGCGTGGCGAAGGCGTCGGGCTGCACGCTGCGCAGGGTGCGCAGGCGGCGATCCAGCAGCACCACGTTCTCGATCGGCGCCGGCCACTTGAAATACAGGCCAGGCTCGCGTTGCACGCGTTCCAGGCGGCCCATCGCGTAGACCGCGCCGAACTGGCCGCGGTTGACGACGAAAAGGCTCGAACTGGCGGCCACCAGCACGAGCAAGGCGGCAAGGACGGCGAGGGCGAAACGGTTCATCGACAGCTGCCTGGGTTCGAGATGCGCAGGATATTCAGCGGGAATCGCGTTCGCGCAGCGAATCGCGCCCGCCGCGCGCGGTGGACGCCGTGGAGGCGGCCGAGGCCGGGCGCGCAGCGGATGCAGCCTGCGCGGCAGAGGCCGGAAGCTGCGGCAGGGAAGCCGCGGCGCCGGGCAGCTGCGCCATCCCCCCCTGACCCGCCAGAGCCGGGGACAAGGGCGCCGCAGCGCCGGTGGCGGAGCCCTCGTGCAGCAATTTGTCCAGCGGCAGGTACAGCAGGTTGTTGGAGCCCTTCGAGCTGACCAGCACCTTGGTCACGCTGCCGAGGATCTCCTGCATGGTCTGCAGGTACATGGACTCGCGCACCACCTGCGGAGCCTTGCGGTATTCGTCGTAGACCAGGTTGAAGCGCGAGGCGTCGCCCTGCGCCTGGGCCACCACGCTGGACTTGTAGCCTTCGGCCTGCTGCACCAGGGTGCTCGCGGTGCCGCGCGCGCGCGGCAGCACTTCCTGCGCATAGGCCTGCGCCTGCGCACGCAGGCGCTGCGCGTCCTGCACCGCCTTGGCCGCGTCCTCGTAGGCCGGACGCACCGGCGCGGGCACGGACACGCGCTGGATGCTCAGGTCGGTCACCCGCACGCCACTGTGCCAGCGGTCGAGCAGCTTCTGGACCCGGGCCTGCGCGTTGCGGGCCATGGTCGAGCGGTCGCCGTGCATCACCTGCTGCAGGGTCATGCTCCCGATGACCCCGCGGATCGCCTCGCGGGCCGCCTGCGACACCGCGGCCTCGGGATCCCGATCGCCATACACGAAGTCCAGCACATGGCCCACGCGCCATTGCACGCTCAGGCGCAGGTCCACGATGTCGCCGTCGGAGCTCAGCATGGACGATCGGGGCGCCCCGCTGAGGGTGCCGACCGAGGAATCACCCACCGGCTGAGTGTGCAGCGTGTCGGCGTCGATCACGACGGCGTGGCCGAAAGGCGCCGGATAGTGCCAGTTGAGCCCGGCCTGATCCACCGAGGACACCGCGCCCAGCCGGGTG
>DAIDHU010000568.1 GCA_027451915.1 Thiomonas sp.
CAGGCCGATGGCCAGCAGCCCGGCGTGCACGTAGCGCGCGAAGCCCTGCGGGTGCATCCGCCGGTTGAGCCAGCGGCCGAGCACGATGGCGGGAATCGCCGCCGGCAGGCAGATCAGGTAGTCGTGCGTCACCTCGGGCACCCACAGGCCGCTGAGCCGGTAGCCCAGCAGCGCCAGCAGGCTGGCCGGCAGGAAATAGCCCTGCAAGGTCGCGCGAAACTGCTGCGAGCTCCAGCGCCGCATGGTGCCGTAGACCACCAGTGGCGGGCCGTTCATGCCGTAGGCGGCGCCCAGCACGCCGGCGCAAAAGCCGCAGCCCAGCAGCCAGGGCAGGCGGTCGCTCGGCAGGTGGGGCGGCTTGCGGCCCAGCAGCCCGTAGGCGGCGAAGGCGATGATCAGCAGGGCCAGGCCCAGCTTGACCGGAAGCTGGTAGGGGCTGGCCAGCAGCCACAGGCCGCAGGGTATGCCCGCCAGCGAGGGCAGCAGCAGCCCCAGGCTGCCGCGCAGGTGCACATGGCGCCAGTCCTGCGCCACCACGCTGGCGGCGATGGTGATGGACAGCAGCACCACCAGCGGCGTGACCAGGCGCAGCGGCAGGGCCAGGGCCAGCAGCGGCACCGCGAACAGGGCCTCGCCGAAGCCGAAGGTGGAGCGGATCAGGGTGGCGGCGAACACGATGCCGAGCATGTACGCGAGGGGGTGGTGCATGGCTCCATTCTGCGCGAAGCCCAGGCACGCTATGTTCCGAAAAAACTCCTGGAGATGGCATGAAAGCCGTGATGGTCGAATCCTTCGGAGCCCGCCCGCGGTTGCGCACGGTGCCGGACCCCGCCCCCGAGAGCCACGGCGCGGTGATCCGCGTGATGGCCACCGGCGTGTGCCGCAGCGACTGGCATGGCTGGGTGGGGCATGACCCCGACATCCGCCTGCCCCATGTGCCGGGGCACGAGTTCGCCGGCGTGGTGGAGGCCGTGGGCAGCCAGGTGCGGCGCTGGAAGGTGGGGGATCGGGTCACCATGCCCTTTGTCGCGGGCTGCGGCAGCTGCCCCGAGTGTCATTCAGGCAACCAGCAGGTCTGCGACCACCAGTTCCAGCCGGGCTTCACCCACTGGGGCTCCTTCGCCGAGTACGTGGCCGTGCACCAGGCGGACCTGAACCTGGTGCGCCTGCCCGAGGCCATGGAGTTCAGCACCGCGGCCAGCCTGGGCTGCCGCTTCGTCACCTCCTACCGCGCCGTGGTGGACCAGGGCCGGGTCTCGGCGGGGCAGTGGGTGGCCGTGCACGGCTGCGGCGGCGTGGGCCTGTCGGCGGTGATGATCGCCAGCGCCGCCGGCGCCCGCGTGGTGGCGGTGGACATCGCCGACGACAAGCTGGCGCTGGCGCGCCAGCTGGGCGCCAGCGCCACGGTCAACGCCACCGGGGTGGCCGATGTCGTGGAGGCGGTGCGCGAGATCACCGGGGGAGGCGCCCATGTGTCGCTGGACGCGCTGGGCCATGCGCTCACCTGCTTCAACTCCATCTCCTGCCTGCGCAAGCGCGGCCGGCATGTGCAGGTGGGGCTGATGCTGGGAGAGCACACGACCCCGGCCATCCCGATGAGCCGGGTCATCGCCCACGAGCTGGAAATACTGGGCAGCCACGGCATGCAGGCCCACCGCTACGACACCTTGTTCGCGATGCTGGGGCCGGACGGGATGGACCCTTCGCGCCTGGTCGGGCGCACCGTGAGCCTGGAGCAGTCCATCGACGTGCTCACGGCCATGGACAGCTTCCCCGGCGTGGGGGTGACGGTGATCAACGCCTTCTGAGGCAGCGGCGAGTCAGCGAAAAAAAAGCCACCTGGCGCCAAGCGCCCGGTGGCTGGCGGCGGGCGCTGCGCCCGCGCGCCCGGATTACATGGACTTCTTGATGTCGCCGCAGGCCACGTACTTCTTGATGTCCTTGGCGCTCTCGTGCACGTTGATGGCCATCGGGCTGGCCAGCAGGGTGTCGATGGACACGGGGACCACGGTGCTGGACTTGCCGCCCTTGACCGGCACCAGGCCGAACTTGGGCTTGGGATCGAGCTTGTCGCAGGTACCCGAGTGGATGTGCGCCGGTTGCGCCACGCCGGCCGGGCCGCCTTGCAGGTGGATCTGCACCAGCGTGCCCTTGCCATGGGGCGTGAGGGTGGCGTAACCCGTCTCTCCCGAGCCGTTCTGCGCCGACAACTCGATTTTCATGCTGTGCATGTTCATGTCGGCCGCCCATACGGGAGCGTGCGCCGCCAGGCCGACACCCATCGCAAAAGCCACGGAACCAAGGAGTTTTTTCATGGGATATTCCCTCGAATAGTCGAAGATACGACCAGAACGGATGGTAGAAAGGGCACTACAACCACACACTGTACGGGGTTTTCCAGCGCGCGCGGGAGCCTTCGGAAGGTTTTGGCGAGGCCTCAGACCAGTTGCAGATCCACCGGCTGGCTGCCCGGGAACACGGCCTGCAGGCGCCGCGCATCCAGCCCCCACAGGCGGGAGAACAGGCCGCCGAGCAGCGCGCGGTCGTCGATGAGCACGGGATAGTCGCGGTTCTGGTTCAGCGTGGCGGGCGACAGCGCGAGCTGCTCGCCGGCCACGCGCCTGCCGCGCACCGCGCCGCCCAGCACCCAGTACACGCTGCCGTGCCCGTGGTCGGTGCCGCGGTTGCCGTTTTCGCGGAAGGTGCGCCCGAACTCGCTGATCACCACCACCGTGGTGTCGCGCCAGGCCGGGCCCAGGCTGCGCGCCAGCGCGGCCAGGCCCTCGCCCAGCGCGGCCAGCTTGTCGGCCAGCTGGCCATGCGCGCCATTGGTGGAGGCCTCGTACACATGGGTGTCCCAGCCTCCGACGTCGATGAAACCCAGGTCGAAGCTGTCGCGCATCAGCGCCCCGATGCGCGTGGCCTCGGCCACGAAGCCGCGCGGCGCCACGGCGCCGCGGCTGGCCGCGCGCATCTCGGCGCTCCAGTCGGCGCTGTGCATGTCGCGCGCCACGGTGGACTGCACGGCGAAACCCTCGCGCACCGAGGCTTCCTCGGCCGTGCCGCCCCACATGCGCTCCAGCAGGCTTTGCTGGGCCGGTGCGATGCCCGGCCGGCCCGCGCTGGCGATGGCCAGGTTGGGCACGCGCATGGGGCCGCGCAGGGACAGGGGCAGCTGCGCGCTGAAGGCCATGGGACGGGTGTTGGCGCCGAGTTGCTGCACCAGGCGGTTGAGGAATCCGTCGTCGTAGCTGTGGGTCTGCGGCCCCTGGCCGAGCTCGCTGTGGTCCTGGGTCTCGAAATGGCTGCGGCTCAGATCGCTCGTGCCGGCGAAGGGCACGAAGGCGAGCTGGCCGGCCTGCCACAGGGGCAGCATGCTGTCGCGCAGCGAGGGGTGCAGGGCCCAGTCGGCGTCCAGCGCGATGGCGGCGTCCGCGCCGCTGCCGGGGCGCGGCACCGCGATGTGGGGGCGCGACTCGTAATAGAAATCGCAGCTGTAGGGCACGAGCATGTTGGTGGCGTCGTAGGCCCCGCGCAGGAACACCAGGATGAACTTGGGGCCCCGGGCGACGGGGGCGGCCCACAGGCTGGCGGCCGGCAGGCCGAGGGCGGCGGCCGCGGCCGCCTGCAGTACTTGACGTCGTTGCATGATCCTGGCTCCCTGGGGTTGGCGGGCCGGCACCAAGGTGGCGCCCGCGCCGCGCGAATCGTTACTGGTTCATGAACTCGGGCGAGGCCAGCCACAGCGCGTTCCAGCGCACACGCGGGCCGGCCTGGGCCAGCGCCTGGCGCGTGGCCTGGCTCAAGCCGGGCTCGGCGGCGAGGTACACGGCGCTGTGCGCCAGGTCGGGCGCCGGGCGGCGCGGTCCCCTTCCCGGCAGGGGGTCCGCCACCGTTTCCAGCTGGGGGGACTGCGCCTGCATGCTTGCCTGCATGGTCCCGTCCATGGTTGCGTCCATGCTCGCCGGCGCCTGGCCCGGCAGGGGTCCGTCCCCGCGCAGGTAGGGCGGCTCGGCGGCGAACAGCATGGGGGCGCCGGCCCCGAATTGCTGGGCGATGCGAAAACGCGTGGTCATCGCGCCCGAGCCGTCCCAGGCGCCGGCGCCGACGGGGTAGCCGTCGGGGGTGCTGCGGCCGAACAGGGGCTCGCCCAGCGCGGCCAGCGCGCCGAGCATGGGCTGGGGATTGCGGATCAGGCGCTGCCCCGCCAGACCGGCGCGCACGGTGGAGATCACGTAGCGCATGGGGTCCTTGAACTGGGGAGCGGCCAGGCTGGCGGCGAACTGCGGGCTCAGGAACATGGTGCGCAGCACGGCGGCGATATCGCCGTCGCTGCGCTGCCAGGTGCGCACCATGGCGGCCACCATGGCGGGGTCGGGTTGGTCGGCGACGAAATACTGCGCCAGCTCGAAACTCAGGTGCCTGGCGGTGGCCGGGTCGTCGTCCAGCAGGTCGATGACCTGGTCCATTTCATCGACCGAGTTGCCCTCCAGGGTGTGGCCCAGCACCAGCTGGGGCGAGCTGTCGTGGCGCGCGGGGTTGAACACCACCAGCCCGCGCTGCCACACGAGGTCGCGCCAGACCGGGCGCACGCGCACGGGGCGATTGATCAGGTCCACGCCCAGGCCGGTGAGCGCGTGGGCCAGGTGGGTGACGTCGGCCTGGGTGTAGCCCGAGCCCACGCCCAGGGTGTGCAGCTCCATGAGTTCGCGGGCGTAGTTCTCGTTGATGTGCCCTCGGGCGTTTTGCGCATTGTTCAGGTAGAGCAGCATCTGCGGCGAGAACATGGTGGCCCGCAGCAGGTCACGGAAATGCCCCAGCGCGTGGGGCGCGATCACCCGGCGCCGGTAGTCGGCCATCATGGGGCCGACCAGAAAACCGTGGAACACGTTGAAATGGTTCATCCAGAACCAGTCCAGGCGCTGCTGCAGCTGGTTGGGCGCGTACACGGCCAGCAGCATCTGCTGGGCCATGGCCTGGCGGGTCAGCGCGTTCATCTGCTGGTGCAGCGCCTTGAGCTGCTGCTGCGCCTGCCCGGCGTCGTCCGTGCCCCCGGAGGACTTGCGGGCCCTGCGGATCTGGCGCAGTTGCTCGACCAGCGGCGGGATGAGCTGGCGCAGCGGCGCGTTCACCGGCAGCGCGTCCAGGGTCTGCTGGAGCTGCGCGGGCAGGACCGGATGGGGGTCGGGTCGCAGCTGGGCGTCGAGCAGGCGGGTGGCTCCGTCTTGCTGGAGCTGGCGCAACTGCTCGGCGTCGGCCCCCCAGCCGATGCGGTCGAGGAAGGCCAGCGGATGGGCGCGCGCGGCCGCGTCGAGGCGCTCGGCCGCGGACGGCCCGGGTGCGGCCGCGGCGAAGCCGGCGAACAGCAGGGCCGGCAGCGCTGCCAGCCATCGCCGACGGCGGCGCGGGGATCGGAGAGTGTCGAGCCAGCCCTGTGCCATGCCTGCAAGCTCCAGCGAGTCGGGGAAAGCCGGGGCCGAGGGCCGGCTTGAGCGAGCCCTGCCCGGGTCGGGCTGCATCCGGCTCGCGGGCCGGGCGCATTGGCGTGCATAACGTGCGCCGCGGCGGTCTCGGCGACAGGGGCAGCGCGCGAATCTGTGTCCGGATGCTTCCGGCGCGGCGGATCCCGGGGGAGGCTTGCACTACATTCATGCCCCATGAACCGCCCTGCCCCCGACCTTCCCCTGAGCGACGCCGAGATCGAGCAACTCGACGAGTTCCTGCTGTACGCCGGCATCGAGGACAGCATGACCCTGGACATGCTCGATGGCTATCTGCACGCGCTGGCCGTGGGCCCGAGCCAGCCGGCGCCGCGGCACTGGATGCCGAGGGTGTGGGGGGAGGACTGCACGGATATGCAGCCGCCCATCGCCGACGCCGCCCAGGCCCGGCGCATGGTAGGCCTGATCACCCGCCTGTACAACACCATCGTCGCCGGCCTGGAGCAGCCCGACGGCGCGGTCATCGCCCCGCTGTGGTCGAGTTTCGAGGACGAGGGCGTGGAGCGCGACGACGCGCAGATCTGGGCCTGCGGCTTTCTCACCGGCGTGGACCTGTGCTTCGAGGAATGGCAGCCGCTGCTGGACACGGCCGAGGGACAGGCCTGGATGCGCCCGCTGCGCCTGCTGGGCGAGGAGAACCTGGAGCCGCGCGAGCAGGCGCTGAGCGCCACGGCCGCCGCGCGCGAGCAACTCACCCTCGAGATTCCCGACGCGGTCCTGTCCATGCACGCGTACTGGCGTGCCAGTCGCGGCGACGCGCCGGAAGGCAGCGACGAAGCCGGCGACGACCCGGCGAATGCGCCTGGGAAGGCGCCCGGCAAGGCGTCCGCGGGCCGGCCCGCCCGGGGGCCCGGCCGCGCGCGCCCTGCCCCGCGGCGCCACTGAGCCGCCCCGCCAGGCACTGCAAGCTGTGCTTCCAGCAAGTCCGGGCCTGGGCAGAGGTTCTCTCCGGAGAGCACGGCCGGAATGCCGTGCTCGGCGTACAGGCGCACATCGGTGTAGAGCGATCAGCTCCCGCGGTACGCCGGCATCGAGAAAACTCCCTCAAGCCGAGGGTGCTTGGAAGACGCGGATGCGCGGCGCGATCGCGGCCTGGGTCTCGCGCACGGCCATGCGCATGTCGTACTCACTCTGGAGATTCAGCCAGAAGCGGGGCTCCATGCTGAAG
>DAIDHU010000569.1 GCA_027451915.1 Thiomonas sp.
CATGTGCACTTCATCGATCATGTAGACCTTGAAGCGCCCCGCCGTGGGCTTGTAGACGGCCTGCTCCAGCAGGCGGGTCATGTCGTCCACGCCGCGATTGGAGGCGGCGTCCAGTTCGATGTAGTCGACAAAGCGCCCGGAGTCGATTTCGGTGCAGGCCTGGCAGACGCCGCAGGGCTCGGCGGTGATGTCGCCCTTCCCGTCCGCTCCGGTGCAGTTGAGGGATTTGGCCAGGATGCGCGCAATCGTGGTCTTGCCCACGCCGCGGGTGCCGGTGAACAGATAGGCGTGGTGCAGGCGCCGGCGCTGCAGCGCATGGGTGAGCGCGCGCACCACATGATCCTGCCCGACCAGGGTGGCGAAGGTCTTGGGGCGCCATTTGCGCGCCAGCACGGTACTCGACATGGGAGGGATTGTAAGGGGCCCCCGCGGCACGCAGCCGCGGGTCATGCTTACAATAGACCTCGACGGGCCGCCCCGCATTGCGGCGCGGTGAACCTGGTCAGGCCGGGAACGGAGCAGCCACAGCCGTTTCCCGCAAGTGCCGGGGGTACGGCTCGTCACCCCATTGCCGAGTTTCGTCGCGCTTTCGCGGACGGGATCGTGGCGAGACCTGGAACTTTCATGAGCGACCTGATCAAACACACCACCGATGCGTCCTTCGAGCAGGACGTGCTGAAGTCGTCGACCCCCGTGCTCATCGACTACTGGGCGGAATGGTGCGGCCCCTGCCGCATGGTGGCGCCGATCCTGGACGAGATCGCCGGTGAATACCAGGGCCGGCTCCAGATCATGAAGGTCAATGTCGACGAAAACCGCAACGTGCCGGCCAAGTACGGCATTCGCGGAATTCCGACCCTGATGCTGTTCAAGGGCGGCGAGGTGGCGGCGACCAAGGTGGGCGCGCTGTCCAAGTCGCAGCTGACCTCCTTTCTCGACGCGAATATATAATTCCCCGCAAGACGCGGAGGCCGGCGGGTTTCGACCCGATCGGGTCCGCGGCTGCGGATCCGTAACGACCGCGGCGTAACGGCCGCGGCCAGGCCCGCCGATGCGGGCGGGTCCCCCGGCCTCGCGACGCGCGACCCGCCAGGCTCGGGCCGGAGCCCCACAATCCCGAAGACGCCGGCAAGGCCGCCCATGCACGACATGGCGCACGAGCCGGCGGTGCACCCGAAGCGAACAACCTCCGCTTTGCGTGCGGCCCGCAAGCCGCATCCCCTTTCCCCGTCAGTCAGTTCCTCCCGGATCCGCACGCAGCGTCCCGCAGGCCGTGCGGCGCGATCAGCGCAAGCCGCAGCCGATTCCGGCTCGCGCCCCCGGCCCCGTCACCGATTTCCACCGCCATTTCCCCGCCAACCCCTGCCATGCACCTGTCCGAACTCAAAGCGATGCACGTCTCCCAGTTGCTCGAGATGGCAACCGCCCTGGAGATCGAAAACGCCAGCCGCCTGCGCAAGCAGGAGTTGATGTTCGCGATTCTCAAGCGCCGGGCGCGCACCGGCGAGCAGGTATTCGGCGATGGCGTGATGGAAGTGCTGCCCGACGGTTTCGGTTTCCTGCGCGCGCCGGAATCGAATTACCTGGGCTCGCCGGACGACATCTACATCTCGCCCAGCCAGATCCGACGTTTCAACCTGCACACGGGGGACTCGATCGAAGGCGAAGTGCGCGTGCCCAAGGACGGCGAGCGCTATTTCGCGCTGGTGAAGGTGGACCGCGTGAACGGCGTGACACCGGAGGAGAACAAGAACAAGATCATGTTCGAGAACCTGACTCCGTTGTTTCCGACGGAGCACCTCAAGCTCGAACGGGATATCCGCGCCGAGGAAAACATCATCGGCCGCGTGATCGACATGATCGCCCCCATCGGCAAGGGGCAGCGCGGCCTGCTCGTCGCACCGCCCAAGAGCGGCAAGACCGTGATGTTGCAGTCGATCGCCCACGCGATCACCGCCAATCACCCCGAAGTCGTGCTGATCGTGCTGCTGATCGATGAGCGCCCGGAGGAAGTCACGGAAATGCAACGTTCCGTGAAGGGCGAGGTGGTCAGTTCCACCTTCGACGAACCGGCACTGCGCCACGTGCAGGTGGCCGAGATGGTGATCGAGAAGGCCAAGCGCCTGGTCGAGCTGAAAAAGGACGTGGTCATCCTGCTCGACTCGATCACCCGGCTCGCGCGCGCCTACAACACCGTGGTGCCGGCCTCGGGCAAGGTGCTCACCGGCGGCGTCGACGCCAATGCCCTGCAGCGTCCGAAGCGCTTTTTCGGCGCGGCCCGCAATATCGAGGAAGGCGGCTCGCTGACCATCATCGGCACCGCGCTGACCGACACCGGAAGCCGAATGGACGAGGTGATCTACGAGGAGTTCAAGGGTACCGGCAACATGGAAATCCACCTGGACCGGCGCCTGGCGGAAAAGCGCGTGTACCCGGCCATCCTGCTCAACCGCTCGGGAACCCGGCGCGAGGAGCTGCTGCTCAAGTCCGACATCCTGCAAAAGGCGTGGATCCTGCGCAAGCTGCTCTATCCCATGGACGAGATCGAGGCGATGGAATTCCTGCTGGAGAAGATGAAGCAGACCAAGAGCAACTCCGAATTCTTCGACCTGATGCGTCGGGGCGGCTGAGTTCGCGCCCATTCGTGCGATAATGTCGGTCTTTGGCTAAGTACAGCGACCGCCCCTGCCCCGATCGCGCCCGGCCGGCATGCCAAGGCGCGCGAGCTGGCGAGGGTCTCTCGAGCCCATGGGCGACGCGGATCGGTTGCGCTGCGGCTGGCCTCATTTCCCGGAAATCCACCATGAAACCTGGCATCCACCCCGAATACCGCGACGTGTGCTTCGTCGACCTGTCCAACGGCACGAAGTTCGTCATCCCCTCGACGGCGACGACGCGCGAAACCGTGAAGATGGACGACGGCCGCGAGCTCCCGCTGTTCAAGCTGGACACCTCCTCGGAGTCGCACCCCTTCTACACCGGAACCCAGAAGAGCATCGACTCGCTGGGCGGTCGCGTCGACAAGTTCCGCCAGAAATTCGCCCGCGCGGCGTCGGCAGGCGCCAAGAAGTGAGGTACCGCGGGACCGGCCCTGGCCGGCCCGTCCCCCTGGGGAATCCGACGGGCAGCCTGGCTGCCCGTTTTGTTTGGCCCATCGACCCTCGCAGCCCGAACCGATGAATTCCCGCGCCGAAACCTCGCGCGCGCCGGCGCCCCGTCCGGTGGTGAGCAGCGAAAGCGTGGCACGCCTGCCGCGCTGGCCGCTCTGGCTGCTGTGCGTGGCCTACGTGCTTCCCGGCTACCTCGGCCGCGACCCCTGGACCGGCGACGGACAGACCTTCGGCGTGGCCTGGCAGATCGCGCAGGGTCATTCGGGTTGGCTGCAACCGACCCTGTGGGGCCACTCCGTCGGCGGCGGCTGGCTCGCCTACTGGCTGGGCGCGCTGGCCTTGAAGGCCTTCGCCGGCTGGCTCGGGGCGCCGACGGCCTCGCGCCTGCCCTTCATGCTCCTGCTGGCGGCCTGCCTGGCAGAGGTGTGGCATGCGGCCTACCAGCTCGCCTTGCGCGACGAGGCCCAACCCGTGCAGCCGGCCTTCGGCGAGGCCATCGTCCGCAAGGACTATGCACGAGCCATGGCCGACGGCGCCTTGCTCAGCTTGCTGGCCTGCCTGGGCCTGCTGGTGCGCGGGCACGAGACCACGCCGGCCCTGGTGCAACTGGCCGGGGCCGGCAGCGTGATGCTCGGGCTCGCACTGCTGCCCAGACGCCGCCTGCGCGCCTGCCTGGCGCTGGCCGGCGGCCTGCTGGGGCTGGCCCTGTGCGGCGCCCCCTGGCTGGCACTGTTCGCCGCGCTGCTCGTCGCCGCGCTGCTGCCGGCGCCGACCTTGCGCGGCAGCCGCGCGGCGGCCGCGGGAACCCTGGTCCTTTGCATGGCGGCCTGCGGGGCCGTGCTGTGGCATGTGCACGGCGCCACCGAGGCGCGCATACCCACGCTGCGCTCGGCGCAGCACCTGCTGGGCGTGCTGGCCTGGTTCCTGTGGCCGGCCTGGCCGCTGGCGGGATGGGCGATCTGGCGCTGGCGCGCCTCGCTGGGTGCCTGGCATGTGCTGGCGCCCGTGGCGCTGGGTACGCTGTGTCTGTTCTCGGCCTTTCTCAGCAGTTCGGGCAGCGCGCCGCTGCTGCTGGTGCTGCCCGCCGCGGCCGTGCTGACTTCGCTGGCCCTTCCGGTCATGCGCCGCGGCAGCCTGGCCGCGCTGGACTGGTTCGCCCTCATGTTCTTCAGCTTGCTGGCCTTCGTGGTCTGGCTGCTGTGGATCGCCCTGCTCACCGGCGAGCCGGCGCATCCGGCCGCCAACATCGCGCGCCTCGCGCCGGGCTTTCATGCCCGGCTGCAACCCCTGCCGACCTTGCTGGCTCTGCTGGCGACGGCGGCGTGGGCGGGCGTGGCGGCCTGGCGCGCGGGGCGCCACCGGCATCCGATCTGGAAAGGCATGGTGCTGTCGGCCGGAGGCGTGACCCTGGTGTGGGCGCTGGTCGGCACGCTGTGGCTGCCCGTGCTCGACTACGCCAGCAGCTATCGCAACCTGGGCGAACAGGTGCGCCTGGCGCTGCGCGAGCATGGAGCCGGTCCCGCGCCGCGCGTGCAGACCCTGGGGCTCAACCCCTCGCAGCAGGGTCTGCTCGGCTACTGGAGCGACGCCCACTTCGTGCCGGGCGCATGGCCGCAGTCCTGGCGCGCTCCCTACGTGCTCACCCTCACGCGCGGGGACTACCTGCCCTGGCCGGTGCGCGGGCAGGTGCTGTGGAGCGGACACCGCCCCGGCGAGAACGACGAGTTGCTGCGCCTGTGGCGCCGCGATGACGCGCAGCGCTGAAGCGCGGGGACCGCTGCGCGAGCTGCTGCGCCTGGCCGGCGCGGTGTTCGTGGGTCAGCTGGCGGTGGTCGGATTCGGCGTGGCCGACACGGTCATGCTCGGGCGTGGCGGCGATACCCTGGGCCTGGCCACGCTGGCGCTGGGCCAGGCCGTGTACATGACCACCTACCTGGCCCTGGACGGCGTGACCCAGGCCCTGCTTCCGGCGCTGGGTCGCGAGGCGGGCGCCGCCAGGCTCGACCGCGTGGCCGCGGTGTTCCGCCAGGGGCTGTGGCTGGCGGCGATGCTCGCCGTGCTGGGCTGCCTGCTGCTGCTCTGGCCGCGGCCGCTGCTGCGCCTGACCGGGGAGCACGACGCGGCGCTGCCCGTGGAGTACCTGCGCCTGCTGGCGCTGGGACTGCCGGCGGCGATGCTCTACCGCATCCACGTCGCGTTGGGCCAGGCCATCGGACGTCCGATGCTGGTGACCGTGCAGCAGGCGCTGGGCCTGGGCTGCAAGCTGCTGCTCAACGCCCTGCTGGTCGCCCCCGCGAGCCTGGGCTTGCACGGACTGAGCGGACACGGCGTGCTGGGCTGCGCGGCGGCCACCACCATCACGCAGTGGCTGCTGCTGGCCGGCGCCTGGCGCCAGCATGCGCACGACGCGGCCTTGCGGCCCTTGCGCGCCCTGGCTCGCTTCGATGCTCCGCGAGTCGGCCAGCTGCTGGGCCTGCTGCGCCTGGGCCTGCCCATCGGCGCGACGGTGATGGTGGACGTGTCCTCCTTCACCGGCATGGCGCTGTTCATCGCCCGCGCCGGCAATGTGCAGCTGGCCGCGCACCAGATCGCCATCAGCGTGGCCACGGTGCTGTACATGCTGCCGCTGTCCATGTCCATCGCCACCGGCTCGCTGGTGGCGCGCCAGCTGGGCGCGGCCCGCCCGCGGGGCGCCGTGCGCGCGGCCTGGAGCGGGGTGGCCTCGGCCATGCTGTTGTCGGCCGCGGCGGCCCTGGTGCTGCTGCTCCTGCGCGCGCCCGTCGCCGCCTGGTACAGCAGCGACCCCCGCGTGGCGGCCGTGGCCGCGCGCCTGCTCGCGCTGGTGGCGGCCTATCAGGTCTTCGATGCCTTGCAGGCCTGCAGCGCCTTCGCGCTGCGCTCCTGGCACGTGGCCGCCCTGCCCGGCGCACTGTATGCGCTGGCGCTGTGGGGCGTGGGTCTGGGCGGCGGATGCCTGCTGGGGCTGGGCCTGGGCGGGTGGAGCCTGCCGGCCTTGCGGGGCGCGGCAGGGTTCTGGGCCGCCTATTGCGCCGGGCTGGTCCTGGCCGCGGCCGGCATCGCTTCGCTGCTGCTGCGGGTCACGCGGCGTCAGCTCGCGACGGCCTGATCGGCAGCCTGCAGGCTTTCCATCCGCTGCTCCAGGTCCAGCCATTCCTGTTCGCAGGTCTCGATGTCCTGCAGCAGCTGCTTGAGCTCGCGCCCGGCCTGGGCGCGTTCGGCCGGAAGCGGCGACGGCGTGGCCAGTGCCTGCTCGAGCTGGACCCGCCGGGCCTCCAGGGCGTCCAGGCGCCGTTGCGCGGCCGCCTGCGCCTGGCGCAGGGGCGCCAGCATGCGATCGCGCTCGGCACGCTGGCGGGCCGATGCGCGACGCTGCTCGCGGCGATTTTCCGGCGCGGGCTGCACGCCCTCCCCCACGCCACCGTCCCCGGACTGCGCGGACGCAGGCTCG
>DAIDHU010000570.1 GCA_027451915.1 Thiomonas sp.
GGCGCAGCCCGGCTATCCCCCCTTCGCCGAGCTGCGCCTGCAATTGTCCCTGCCGTCCTGGCGGCAGGGCGGCACCCTGGCCGAGCTGCGCCTGCCGGTGGCCCGGCCGCAGACCTTCTATGCGCTGCCCGCGGCCAGCCAGCCCGATCGCCAGCATGCGCTGGTGGTGCAGACCCGCAGGGTGGATCTGCTCACCGAGCTGGTGGTGTTCAGCTACCACGGCTCGGCCGGGTCCAGCGCCAGCGTGCGACGCCTGAGCTTGCGCGACCCGGCGCGGGCCTTGCGCCTGATCGGTCGCAAGGACGAGCCCTGGGCCTTCCGGCATTACCACGTCGCGCAGTGCAGCGCGCGGGCGCACGCGGGCCCTGGCCGCGCGCACGTGCTGCAGTCGGGGGCATCCTGCGCCGTGCTCGTGTCCACCCGCGGCCTGGTGCAGGCCTCGCGCTTCGCCGAGCTCATGGATCCCCACCACCCGCAGCGAGGGGCCACGCAGGGAGCGCCGGGCGGGCATCGCCCAGCCGACCCAGGCCCTCTTCCGGAGACGCGCTACTACATGGGCAACCTGCAGGCCGCCTTCAACATGCGTCTGCAGGGTGGCTCGGAGCCGACCGTGACGGTCCGGAACAACCTGCGCGTCGGCGTGGTCCACATGGTGCTGGCCGGAGGGGATTTCACGAGTTTCGGCAGGGTCGGGCTGTTCGGCACGCCGGCACCGCATCTGCTGATGATCGGCGGTCTGGGGTTCAGCGAGCCCTTGAGCGGCCTGCTGCTGATGCCCCAGGACCAGATCGACGCGATCAGCGTGTCGCCGGACCAGCGCGACCTGTACATCGGCGGGGTGTTTCATCCGCTGCTGCTGAATTCACGTGGCAACGAGCCCTCCAATCTGGGTGTCTACCACCATGGCCACTGGGTGTTCTGGAGGCAGACGCGGGGGCCCGTGGGCAAGGTGCGGGCGCTGGACCACACGGGCACCAGCATGCTGGTCGGCGGGGATTTCCGCGCCGTGGGCCACCGGCCCTCCTACGGGCTGGCGCAGTTCCTGCCGGCAGGGCCCGAGCAGCGGGCGGTCGCGGATGCGCATTGGCACTTGTACGGAGCCCGTCTGCAGCAAGTGCGCGGGGGTCCGCCGCGCGAGTCCGAGCCGGGGCGGGTGTACAGCCTGCTCACCCAGGACAACGGGAGTTTTTTCATCGGAGGCTGTTTCGGGCTGAACCTGCTGGGCCGGCGCGCGGTCGAGGTCGGCACCATGCCTTCGGTGAGCTACGCCAACGTGCTTCTGTGGAGTCGGGCGGCCAGGCAATGGCGCGGCCTGGGCATGCTGCTCGGAGGACCCTCCGACGACTTCGACCAGAGCCATGTCGATGCGCTGGCCCAGTACCGCAACCAGCTGCTCGCCGGCGGCGACTTCGTCTATGCCGGAGTGGCGTCGCCAACCCTTGGCCTGCGCGAATTCCCGCGCGGCGATGGCTGGGCCGCCTACCAGAACGAGGGCGGCGGGAGCTGGGGGCGGGTCATCCCCGACGCGCAGGTGCGGGCCGACATCCACGCCTTCGCGGTGACACCCTCGGGCCTGTACGCGGGGGGGCAGATGGTCAACCTCGAGGGCGAGCGCCGCGTGCTGCTGCGCATGAATCCGGATGGCTCGCTGCACGGCGAGGACACATCCCTGGCGGTGGAGCCCCTGGTGCAGCCCGGCAGCGCGCCCGCCAGCCTGCGGGCCCTGGCCGCGATCGGCGACACCCTGTACCTGGGCGGGGACTTCAACCGGCTGAACGGCGGTGCCGAGGCTTCCGACATCGCCAGCTTCGACGGCACGCAAGCCAGTGCATTCGATGCCATGGGCTACAGCCAGGGGGTCAATGCGACGGTACGGGCCCTGCGGGCCGTCTGGGTGCTCAGCGTGCGCCCGCTGCGCTGAAGCCGCGATGCCTGGCCGCCAATCGGGCCCGGGAAGTTGTAAGCAATCCTTCAGCGCAGCGAAACCTGCCCGTGGGCAACGCGCAGTCGAAGGCCTTCCCGGGGTCATGGATGGACGGCCAGGGCCGACATGACAATTGCTTGCGAATCGTTACGGTTTTCTCGCAACATTTGCAGCAATCCCGGCACAATCAGTCATCTGTGAGCGGATTGAGAAAATTGCATTTGCGTGCGTATA
Organism: Thiomonas sp.; assembly: GCA_027451915.1. Lineage (GTDB taxonomy): Bacteria > Pseudomonadota > Gammaproteobacteria > Burkholderiales > Burkholderiaceae_C > Thiomonas_A. Next base: position 2,159 of record DAIDHU010000570.1, read on the forward strand.
ACCTAGAGAAAAATTTAATTTTTATCAATTTTCCGAAAATTTCTCCTAAAAGTCGCCATGTTCAAAAATTTGCGTATCGGTATCCGCCTGGGCCTGGGATTCGGTCTGCTGGTCGCGCTTCTGGTCGTGCTGGCCGGCGTGGCCCTCGCGAACATGCAGGCGATGAAACGCGCCACCGACGAGGCCACCAAGGTCGCCTGGCCCGAGGCCCACAAGGTCAGCGAGGTCAAGACCGACATCACCCAG
>DAIDHU010000571.1 GCA_027451915.1 Thiomonas sp.
GGGCAGCGATGCCGCGCTCACGCTGCTGGTGCGCGGCGCGCGCCTGCTGCTGCCCGGCCAGGGCGCCGCCGTGGTGGTGTTCGACGACATCAGCGAGCTGATCTCGGCCCAGCGCTCGCTGGCCTGGGGCGAGGTCGCGAGACGCCTGGCGCACGAGATCAAGAACCCCCTCACGCCCATCCAGCTGTCGGCCGAGCGCCTGCAGATGAAGCTCGAGCCGCGCCTGAGCGGAGCCGATCGCGACATGCTCACCCGCGCCACCGGGACCATCGTCAACCAGGTCACTGCGATGCGCCGCATGGTCGACGAATTCCGCGACTATGCGCGCGCTCCGGTCACGCATCTGGCGGTGATGGACCTCAACGCGCTGGTCGGCGACGTGCTCAACCTCTACGTCGCGCAAGCCGCGCACATCCACGCCGAACTCGCGCCGGCGCTGCCGACCATCGAGGGCGATGCCGCGCAATTGCGGCAGGTGGTGCACAACCTGGTGCAGAACGCGCTGGACGCGATCAGCGGCCAGGACAATGGCACTGTCACGATACAAACGCAAACCTATCTCTCCACCAACAGCGGCGCGCAACGCGTGCGCCTGTCGGTCAGCGACACCGGGCCCGGATTCAGCGATAAAGTGTTGAGCCGAGCCTTCGAGCCCTACGTGACCACCAAGCCTCGCGGCACCGGCCTGGGCCTGGCCGTGGTGAAGAAGATCGCCGAGGAACACCATGCCCGCGTGGAGGCGCAGAATCTCAGCAGCCCGACGGGAACCAGCGGCGCGCGCGTATCCCTTATATTTCCCGCTATGGCACCCCCCGCGCCGGCCGGCGGGGCCTGACGGCAAACATCGGAATTTCTGGGCCTATGGCTAGCATCCTTGTGGTGGACGACGAGATCGGCATCCGTGACCTGTTGTCCGAGATCCTGAACGACGAGGGGCATACGGTGGAAGCTGCCGAGAACGCGCAGCAGGCACGCGAGATGCGTTCGCGCTTCCAGCCCGACCTCGTGCTGCTGGACATCTGGATGCCCGATACCGATGGCGTGACACTGCTCAAGGAGTGGGCCGGCACCGGGCAATTGACCATGCCGGTGATCATGATGAGCGGGCACGGCACGATCGACAACGCGGTGGAGGCCACGCGAATCGGCGCGATGGCCTTTCTCGAAAAGCCCATTGCTCTGCAAAAGCTGCTGCGCGCCGTCGAGCAGGGCCTGAGCAAGCCCGCGCCCAAGCCGCGCCTGGAGACGGGCGTGCACGGCATGCCCTCCACCGAGCCGCCGCCGCTGCTGGCCGAGCAGAGCTTCCCGCTCGACCGCCCCTTGCGCGAGGCGCGCGACGATTTCGAGCGCGCGTATTTCGAGTTCCACCTGGCGCGCGAGGGCGGCAGCATGACCCGCGTGGCCGACAAGACCGGCCTCGAGCGCACCCACCTGTACCGCAAGCTCAAGCAGCTCGGAGTCGACTGGGGCCGCGGCGGACGCCGCGCGCCGGGCGCTCCGGGCCTGGCCGCGCAGCCCTCCGCCAACCCCGGCGACCTGCCGGCGGCCGACGACGACGAGGATTGACGCGCGGGCGCGGCAATCCTCGCACGAAGCACTTGCCAGCGCGTCGCGAAGGTTTGCTAATATGTGCGGCTTGCCCAGATCGCGGCGACGCCACGCAGCACGGCGCGGCCCGCGACAACACCTTCGGCAAACCCCGGCCAGGTAGCTCAGTTGGTAGAGCAGCGGACTGAAAATCCGCGTGTCGGCAGTTCGATTCTGCCCCTGGCCACCAGACACCCACGCCCAGCCCTTTCCGGTTGGGCGTTTTGCTTTGGGGCGCGCGGCCTGTCGTGCTCCTGCAAGCCAATCCCCCGTCGCCCGTGCAAGGCCCCTGGCTGCGTGGGGACTGGGGAACTCCTGGTTGCCACGGCGCTCTGACGGGGAAGACCGTCGACTGCCTGGAGGCGCCGTGGTGGCGCCGGGGCGGTGCGGTGCGTGGGGTGTGAAGCGGTGGACTATGCGCAGGGGCCGGCGTGGGCGCGCAGCGATCAGGCGCAGTGCTTTGCGCTGCGGGTGAGCGGGGCGGCGCTGCGCGAGGTCAGCCCGGCCGGGATGAGCGAGACGGAGCGCGCGCTGAGCTGGCGCGTGATGTCGCTGCAGGGGCACGAGGGGCTGGACGATCTGTTCGAGTACCGGCTGCGGCTCAAGCGCTCGCGCGAGTTCGACCCCGAGGGCCTGTGGGACGGCGCGCGCATGACCGGGCAGGAGCTGACGGTGCACATCGAGCTGCCGGGCGGGGGTCGGGAGCATGCGCTGGGCTGCCGCGCCTGGGGCTGGCAGCTGGGCTGGCGCCCGCTGTGCGGGGTGGTCACGCGGGTGGAGCACATCGGCTGGGACGATCGCGACGACGAGTTCGAGCTGTGGCTGCACCCGTGGCTGTTCCTGGCCACGCTGCGCAGCGACTGCCGCATTTTCCAGGACCTGGACGTGCAGGGCATAGTGGAGGAGCTGCTGCGCCCCTATCCCTGGCCGCTGCGCTGGGAGCTGCAGGAGCACTACCCGCGGCGCGACTACCAGGTGCAGTACCACGAGACCGACCTGGAGTTCCTG
>DAIDHU010000572.1 GCA_027451915.1 Thiomonas sp.
CCGAAGGCCTTGACGAACACCCCGCCGTCCTTGTTCACCGCCTCGGCCCAGAACTTCAGGCCTTCGTACTGGCCCTGCGAGGCCACCGCGAAGGGCCCCGTGCTGGCGTAGAGGGTGCCGATCTTGATCTGCGCCGGGGCCGTGGCCGCGTGGGCGGCAAAGCTGGCGCCAGCCAGTGCCAGCGTGGCGGCGACGGACTTGGCGATGCGGCGCAGGGCGCGCCTGGGTTGGGCTTGCATGTCGGATGTCTCCGGTTGTAGTGGGGATGATGGTCGCCGCCGCGATGCAAACGCGAGCAGGGCGCCGACGCTCGTGCGGCGACGAACGTGCGTCAGGGAAGCAAACCGCATGCCAGCCACCGCGCAGGAGCGCCGCCCCCTCGCCGGCAGGGCGTCCGCGCCCGCCGCGCCACGGGCAGCGGCGGAAACGGTGACATCGAGTCCGCGGGCGCGGCGGATTTTCGCCCCCGACAGTCGGCGGCCAGCCCTGCTAACCTCTGTGCCATGCCCTCCCCGACCGCCCCCCCGCCCCACGACGAAATCCTGCGCATCGAAGGCCTGGGCAAGGTCTACGCCTCGGGCTTCCAGGCGCTCAAGTCGGTGGACCTGTCCATACGTCGGGGCGAGATCTTCGCCCTGCTCGGCCCCAACGGCGCCGGCAAGACCACCCTGATCAGCATTGTCTGCGGCCTGGTCAACCCGAGTTCGGGGCGCGTGCGCGTGGACGGGCACGACATCGTGCGCGATTACCGCAGCACCCGCTCGCTGATCGGCCTGGTGCCGCAGGAGCTGACCACGGATGCCTTCCAGACGGTCTGGGACACGGTGTCCTTCAGCCGCGGCCTGTTCGGCAGGAAGCCCGACCCGGCGCACATCGAGAAGGTGCTGCGGTCGCTGTCCCTGTGGGACAAGAAGGACAACCGGCTGCGCACCCTGTCGGGGGGCATGAAGCGCAGGGTGCTGATCGCCAAGGCTCTGTCCCACGAGCCGCGCCTGCTGTTCCTGGACGAGCCGACCGCCGGCGTCGACGTGGAGTTGCGCCGGGACATGTGGGAGCTGGTGCGCCGGCTTCGCGAATCGGGGGTGACCATCATCCTGACCACCCACTACATCGAGGAGGCCGAGCAGATGGCCGACCGCATCGGCATCATCGACCACGGCGAACTGATCCTGGTGCGCGAGAAGGCGGGCCTGATGCGCGAACTCGGACGCAAGCGCCTGAGCCTGCAACTGCAGCGTCCCTTGCGGGACCTGCCCGAGGCCTTGCGGGGATCGGGCCTGGATCTGGCCGCCAACGGCGCCGAGCTGCACTACACCTACGACACGCAGGACCAGGGCACCGGCATCGAGGACGTGCTCGAGCGCCTGCGCGCGGCGGGCGTGGCCTTCCGCGACCTGAGCACCCAGGAAAGCTCGCTGGAGGACATTTTCGTGGGCCTGCTCGAGCGCCAGCGCTCCGGGGAGCAAGATTCGTGAACCTGTACGCCGTACGCTCGATCTACCGCCAGGAAATGGCGCGCACCCTGCGCACGATCATGCAAAGCGTGATCTCGCCGGTCATCTCCACCTCGCTGTACTTCATCGTGTTCGGCGCGGCCATCGGCTCGCGCATGCAGGCGGTGGGCGGGGTCAGCTACGGAGCCTTCATCGTGCCCGGGCTGATCATGCTCTCGCTGCTCACCCAGAGCATTTCCAACGCATCCTTCGGCATCTATTTCCCCAAGTTCACCGGCACCATCTACGAGCTGCTTTCGGCGCCGGTGTCGTACCTGGAGATCGTGCTCAGCTATGTCGGCGCGGCCGCCTCCAAGTCGGTGGCGCTGGGCCTGATCATCCTGGCCACCGCCGGGTTGTTCGTGCCCCTGCGCGTCGACCACCCGCTGTGGATGATCGCCTTCCTGCTGCTCACCGCGGTGACCTTCAGCCTGGTGGGGTTCATCATCGGCATCTGGGCCGACGGCTTCGAGAAGCTGCAGGTGGTGCCGCTGCTGATCATCACCCCGCTGACCTTCCTGGGCGGCAGCTTCTACTCCATCGACATGCTGCCCGGCGTGTGGCACACGGTGGCGCTGTTCAACCCGGTGGTCTACCTGATCAGCGGTTTTCGCTGGAGCTTCTACGGCACCGCCGACGTCGGCGTGGGGCTGAGCCTGGCGATGACCACCGGCTTCCTGGCCGCCGCGCTGGCCGTGGTGGCTTGGATTTTCAAGACCGGATACCGGCTGCGCACCTGACTCCTCGAAACATCCGCAAAGCGCTATCTTCCGGGGAATGCGCGACCCATCCGATGGCATCGTTGGCGAGCCGCCCGAAGCGGCCTACGGGCCCTCGGCGGCGGCCCTGCTGCGCGCCGCGGCCGCGCACTTCGCCCGGGTCGGCGACGACTTCGTGGACGGCTTCTACCGGGGCCTGGCGCGCGACGAGCACCCGGCGCGCATCCTGGGTTCGCTGAGTGCCGAGTCGCTGGAGGCGCTCAAGCGCCGCCAGGCCGCGCACCTGCAGTTCCTGGTGGCGCCCGATACGCGGCGCGAGGACTTGCTGGCGCGTGCCGAGGCCATCGGGCGCGCGCACGCCCTGGTCGGCGTCGGCGGCTCCATGCTCATGCGCTCGCAGGCCCTGTATCGCGGCCTGATGGCGGGGCTGGGCGCGAAGGCCGGGATGGACGGCGACGCGCGCTACCGCCTCTCGCGCATCATCGAACAGCGCCTGCAGGACGACATCCAGGGCCAGACCGAGGCGGCCGAGCGGGTGATGGCCGATTACTGGCGTTCGCTGTCGCGTCCCTACGCCAGCCCGGCCACGCCATGGGCCGACGCCTCGAGCGAGGAGCTCGAGGTGCTGGGCACCCTGCCGGGCATACGCGCCGCCTTGCTGCTGCGCCTGAACCAGGACGGCGTGCTGACGGTCGAACGCAGCGCGGGCCCGCAGGCGCGGGAAATCTCGGAGGTGATGCTCAGCCCCTCGACCAGCGTGGTCATCGACCCGGCCACGCCGCGCGGCCAGGGGCTGGT
>DAIDHU010000573.1 GCA_027451915.1 Thiomonas sp.
TCGACCTGCGCAGTGCCGAGTGCACCAAGGTGGAGGCGCTGGCGCGGCTGAGCGACGGCGAGCGTCTGCGCACGCCTGACGAATTCCTTCCCGCCTGCGGCAGCGTGGAGCTCGGCCAGGTGTTCAGCCAGGGACTGACCCAGGTGCTGCGGCAGCTGGGGCAGTGGGAGCGCGAAGGGCTGCGGGTCGACGCGTCGATCAACCTGCCCCCCAGCGTGCTGCGCCAGCGCGATCTGCGCGCGGTGGTCGAGCGCGCTCTGCTGGCGCATGGCATCGAACCCTCGCGCCTGACCTTCGAGCTGCTCGAGACCGAGCAGTGGATCGGCGACTCCAGCATCGATCGCACGGTGGAGTCGCTCAAGGCCCTGGGCACGCGCATGGCCATGGACGACATGGGGGCCGGGCATTCCACCCTGCTGCGCCTGCGTCAGCTGCAGTTCGACCTGGTGAAGATCGACCGCGGACTGGTGCGCGACATGCCCTCGAACCCGCAGGCGGTGGCGGCCATTGTCGGCGGGCTGACCGAGCTCATGCACCGCCTGGGCCTGGCCGTGGTGGTCGAGGGCCTGGAGACCCCCGAGCTGGTGCGCCTGGCGGCCGATCTGGGGGCGGACGCCGGGCAGGGCTACGCCATCGCCCGCCCGCTGGCGCCGCCGCAGATCCTGCAGTGGTTCCGGGCACGCGGCGTGCACGAGGGCCGGCGAGAGGTCGAGCCGGCCTTATAACCGGCGAACCTATCGGTATCACCACACGGTAGTTGGGATTGCGGGGGGGCCTGCCTAGCATGCAGGCTGTGTCGAACCCTGCACGAGCGCCGCGTCCCGGTGCCGTGCGAACCACCGCCCCATGTACCGCTACAGTGCATTCGACCGCGCCTTCGTGCATGCGCGCGCGGCCCAGTACCGAGACCAGTTGCGCCGGCACCTGGAAGGTTCGCTGGGCGACGAGGAATTCAAGCCGCTGCGCCTGCAGAACGGCTGGTACATCCAGCGCCATGCGCCGATGCTGCGCGTGGCCGTGCCCTACGGCGCGCTGGCGACGCGCCAGCTGCGCGCGCTGGCCGACATCGCCGAGCGCTTCGACCGCGGCTACGCCCATTTCACGACGCGCCAGAACGTGCAGTACAACTGGATCGAGCTGCCGCGCAGCGCCGATGTCATGGACCTGCTCGCCGAGGTGGACATGCACGGCATCCAGACCAGCGGCAACTGCGTGCGCAACATCACCACCGACGCGCTGGCCGGGGTGGCCCCGGACGAAATCGCCGACCCACGCCCCTATTGCGAGATCCTGCGCCAGTGGAGCACCCTGCACCCCGAATTCGCCTTCCTGCCGCGCAAGTTCAAGATCGCCGTGAGCGGCTCGCTGGAAGACCGCGTGGCCTCGGGCTGGTACGACATCGGCATGCACCTGGTGCGCGATGACGCGGGCGAGCTCGGTCTGCGCGTGCTGGTGGGCGGCGGCATGGGCCGCACGCCGCTGATCGGCAGCGTGGTGCGCGAGTTCCTGCCGGTGCGCCACATGCTGCATTACACCGAGGCGATCCTGCGGGTCTACAACCTCTACGGGCGCCGCGACAACCTGTGGAAGGCGCGCATCAAGATTCTCGTGCGCTCCGAAGGGCAAGGCTTCGTGGACGCGGTGGAGCGCGAATTCGCCACCATGATCGAGCGCGACGTGGGCGCCGAGGCCCTGCTGGTGACCGAGGCCCAGGTGCAGGCGATGGCCGGGCACTTCGAGGCGCCTCCCGAGCAGCAGCCGACGCCGGCGCAGGTCGCCGAGGCGGCCGAAGCCAGGCGCCGCGCCGCGGCCGACCCCGCGCACGCCCGCTGGATCGCGCGCAATGTGCAGGCCCATCGGCTGGACGATCACCGCGTGGTCACGCTTTCGCTCAAGCGGCCCGGGCAGGCGCCCGGCAACGCGACCGCGCAGCAGATGCGCGCGGCCGCCGCGCTGGCCGAGCGCTTCAGTCGCGGCGAGCTGCGCGTGAGCCACGAGCAGAACCTGGTGCTGCCGTGGGTGCGCGAGTCCGAACTGGCCCTGCTCTGGGAGCAGACGCGCGAGGCCGGCATGGCCACGCCCAATATCGGCCTGCTCGGCGACATCATCGCCTGCCCCGGCGGCGACTTCTGCGCCCTGGCGAATGCGCGCTCGCTGCCGGTGGCCGAAGACATCGCCCAGCGATTCCAGGACCTCGACGAAATGTTCGACATCGGCGACCTGGACCTGAACATCAGCGGGTGCATCAACTCCTGCGGGCATCACCACAGCGGCCACATCGGAATCCTCGGTGTCGACAAGGACGGATCCGAGTGGTACCAGATCACGGTCGGCGGCGGGGACGGCTCCACCCGCGGCGGCAGCGCTTCGCCCGGACGCATCATCGGCGCATCCTTCGCGGCTGACGAAGTGGCCGACGCGGTGGAAGCGCTGATCCAGGTGTACCGCGAACAGCGCCTGCAGGGCGAACGTTTCATCGATACGGCGCGCCGGCTCGGCCCGGCGCCTTTCGCGACGGCCGCTGACGCGGTGCGACGCAGCACGGCACGCAAGGTGGCGGCATGAAATTCATCGATCCCTCGCGCGACCCCTGGCGCGCCCATGAGCCGGCGCATCCCGCGGCCCCCACGCACGCGCTGCTGGCCCCGCGGGACTGGCTGGACCTGGATGGCGTGGGGCGCGAACGCCTGGCCCGAAGCTCGCGCGTCGGCCTGCTGCTTCCCAACGATTTCGAGCTCGAGGCCCTGGCACCCGCATTGCACGGCCTGAGCTTGCTGGCGCTGCAGTTTCCCAAATGGACCGACGGCCGCGCCTACACCCAGGCCAGGCTGCTGCGCCTGCGTCATCGCTACGCCGGCGAGCTGCGCGCCACCGGCCAGGTGCTGGTCGACATGTTGCTGCCCCTGGCGCGCAGCGGCTTCGATGCCGCCCAGCTGCGCGAGGACCAGGACCCGCTGGCGGCGCGGCGCGCGCTGGAATTCTTCCCCGGACACTACCAGGCCGACGCCCGCCAGCCGCTGCAGCGACCCGCCGGCCTGGGCTGGGCGGCGCTCGGGGTCGCGGCATGAGCGAAGCGGCGGCCTTCGACTCCATCGACCTGGGCGCCGCGCCGGACGCCCCGGTGCTGCCGGCGGCGCTGCGCCATGCGCGCGCCAGCGCGAGCCACGAGCAAAGGCTGGCGCGGACCGTGGAGCTGCTGCGCCAGGCTGCCGACGAGCATGCGGGCGCGGTGGTGCAGGCGAGCAGCCTGGGCGTGGAAGACATGGTGCTGAGCGACCTGATCCATCGTCACGGCCTGGATATCCGCGTGGCCACGCTGGACACCGGGGCCCTGCACCTGGAGACCCTGGAACTCATCGAGCGCGTGCGTCGCCATTACGGCATGGACATCGAGATCTGGCGCCCAGCTCGGGAAGCGGTGCTCGAATTCGTCGGGCGCAACGGCCCGGATGCCATGTATCGCAGCGTGGAATTGCGCAAGGCCTGCTGCGCCGTGCGCAAGCTCGAGCCCCTGGGGCGCATGCTCGACGGGCGCAGCGCCTGGATCACCGGGCTGCGGCGCGAACAATCCGCCCAGCGAGGCGGCGTCGCCGAGCGCGAGGTCGGCGCTGACGGCCGCGTGAAGTTCAGCCCGCTCGCGCAGTGGAGCCTGGGCGATGTGTGGCATTACGTGGCCCGGCATGGCGTGCCCTACAACCCCTTGCACGACCGCTTCTACCCCAGCATCGGCTGCGCGCCCTGTACGCGCGCGGTGGCGGTGGGCGAGGACCAGCGGGCGGGCCGCTGGTGGTGGGAACTGGACGGAGCCAGGGAGTGCGGTCTGCACCCCGAGGGCCGGCATGCCGTGGGAGCGAAGACATGAACGCCATCGTGCGACAAGAGCAACAAGCAGGGCTGGCGCAAGCGGCGCAGCCGCAGCGGGCGCTGCCCGCGGTGGATCAGCGGCATCTGGACGCCCTGGAGGAAGAGGCGATCTTCATCCTGCGCGAGGTCGCCGGCGCCTTCGAGCGCCCGGCCCTGCTGTTTTCGGGGGGCAAGGATTCCTGCGTGGTGCTGCGCCTGGCCCACAAGGCCTTTCGCGAGCGCCGTGCCGAAGGCGGCTTCGACGGACGCCTGCCCCTTCCCCTGCTGCACGTCGATACCGGGCACAACTTCCCGGAGGTGATCGAGTTTCGCGACCAGGAGGTGGCCGGCCATGGCGACGAGCTGATCGTGGCCCATATGGAGGAATCGATCCGCCGCGGCAGCGTGCGCCTGCGCGATCCGCTGGAATCGCGCAATGCGCACCAGAGCGTGACCCTGCTGGAGGCCATCGAGCAGCATCGCCTGGACTGCCTCATCGGTGGCGCCCGACGCGACGAGGAGAAGGCGCGCGCCAAGGAGCGCATCTTCAGCCATCGCGATGCCTTCGGGCAGTGGCAGCCCAAGGAGCAGCGCGCCGAGCTGTGGTCGCTGTTCAACACCCGCTTGCGCCCCGGCGAGCATTTCCGGGCCTTCCCCATCAGCAACTGGACCGAGCTCGACGTATGGATGTACATCGCTCGGGAGAACATCGCGCTGCCCTCGCTGTACTACAGCCATCGGCGAGACGTGGTGGTCCGGGACGGACTGTTCGTGCCGGTGACCGCGTGCACGCCGCCGCGCCCGGGCGAGGCCGTGGAAGAGGCCGACGTGCGCTTTCGCACCGTCGGGGACATGAGCTGCACCTGCCCGGTGCCCAGCCTCGCGGCCAGCGCCGCGGAGGTGGTGGCGGAGACGCTCACGGTCACCTTGAGCGAACGCGGCGCGACGCGCATGGATGATCGCAGCAGCCAGGCCGCGATGGAGCGGCGCAAGAAAGAGGGGTATTTCTGATGCGAGCCGAACACGACATGCTGGCGCAGGCCCCGGCGCAGCTTCCGGCCCTGCGCTTTCTGACCGCGGGCAGCGTCGACGATGGCAAGAGCACGCTGATCGGCCGCCTGCTGCTGGACAGCCGCGCGCTGCTCGCCGACCAGCTCGACGCCGTGGGCCACGGCAGCGACGCCTCGCTGCTGGCCCAGCTCACCGACGGCCTGGAGGCCGAGCGCGAGCAGGGCATCACCATCGACGTGGCCTACCGCTATTTCACGACGCCGCGACGCAAGTTCATCATCGCCGACGCGCCCGGGCACGAACAGTACACCCGCAACATGGTCACCGCCGCCGCCGGAAGCGACTGCGCGGTGGTGCTGGTGGACGTGACCAAGCTGGACTTCGCCCAGGGCCGGCCGCGGCTGCTGGCGCAGACCCGTCGCCATGCGCTGCTGGCTCAGCTGCTGCGGGTGCGTTCCATCGTGTTCGCGGTGAACAAGCTCGACGCCGTGGAGCATGCCCGCGAGGTGTTCGAGGCGGTGCGCGAGGCCCTGCTGGAATTCGCCGACGGCGCCGGCATCGTGCCGGCGGGGGTGATTCCGCTGTCGGCCCTGCGCGCGGACAACGTCGCCTCCCCCAGCGAGCACTGGCCGTGGTGGACCGGCCCGACGCTGCTGCGCCTCCTCGAGGGCCTGCCGGCCGGCGAGGCCGCCGCAGACGGCTCGCTGCT
>DAIDHU010000574.1 GCA_027451915.1 Thiomonas sp.
GTGATGGGGGTGCCCCACTCCAGCATGCGCAGCTTGAAAAACCCCGGCCAGACCCGGCGCACCAGGCCCAGCAGCGCGCGCAGCGGCGCGGGGGCGAAGATGGCGATGTCGGTGGTCACCGAGTAGAAGCTGCCCAGGGCCATGACCTTTCCGGTGGGGTCGCGGAACAGGACGTGGACATAGCGGAAGTCGTTCAGCCCGGCGCGCTCGACAATGCGCCAGAACTCCCAGGACAGGGCCTGGGAATGGGGCTGCGCGAGGGCGTCCCAGTCCTCGCGGGGGACCTGCTCGATGCTGGTGTAGAGCTCGGCGCTCAGCATGTGGCGAAAGCTCCCGGGACGCGCGGGGCGCGCCCGTAACATGCCGGCTTCGGCGAAGCCGGGTCGAGCGGAATGGAATTGCGCTGGATTCGGGCTTGCTTCCCAGGAACCTTGAACTTCTGTTGCATGGCTGAAATCCTAATCGTGGGCAAGGGCGGCTTCGGCGATTGGTTCCCGCTGCTCGCGATCGGACAGGCCCTGCGCCAGCGCGGGCACCGCGTGCGCGCGGCCGCGGAGGCGCACCATGCGAGCGCCTGCGCGCAGGCGGGGCTGGAGTTCCACGCGGTGGGCCAGGGCGCACCGCCCGGGCCCGGCGAGCCCGACTCGGCCTGGGCGGCGGCGCGGGGCATGTTGCAGGCCACCTTGTCGCCGCAGGGCCTGGCGGCCGAGGTGCAGGCGCTGCGGCCCCTGGCGGAAGGCGCGGAGCTGCTGCTGGGCAACCAGCTGGCCTACGCGGGCTCGCTGGTGCGCCGGCTGCTGGGCAAGCCCTGGGTGTTCTGCGCGGCCTCGCCACTGGCCATTCCCTCGCGCCTGGATGCGCCCCTGTGGCCCTACCTGCAGCCGGCGCAGCAGGTGGCCGCGCGCCTGGGCCTGCCGCAGTCGGGTTTCGTGGGCCTGGCGCGCCTGGGCACGCGCATGCTCATGCGCCCGCAGGCGGCGCTGCGCCGCGAGCTGGGCCTGCCGGCCGCGGGGCATCCGCGTTTCGAGGCCATGTACTCGGAGCAGCTGAACCTGCTGCCGGTCTCGCCCCTGCTGGCGCCGCCGCAGGCCGACTGGCCGGCGCACACGCGGGTGACGGGCTACACCTGGTTCGAGCCGGATTTCCTGGGAGACGAGGCGCAGGCCCGGGCCCTGCGCGAGTTCGCGCAGGCGGGCACGGCGCCGGTGGTGTTCGCGCTGGGGGGCAGCCTGCGGGTGCGCCCGGGCAGTTTCTACGAACGCGCGGTGCAGGCCTGCCGGCACCTGGGGCGGCGCGCCATCCTGGTGGCGGGGCGGCAGTTGCACGCCGGCCTGCCCAGCGGGCAGGACGTGGCGCTGAGCGGCTACCTGCCCTACTCCAGGGTGTTCGGGCTGGGCGCGGCGGTGGTGCATTCGGGAGGCATCGGCGCCATCGGCTGGGGCCTGCGCGCGGCAGTGCCGCAATTGCTGGTGCCGGCCGAGTGGGACCAGTTCGACAACGCGCGCCGCGCCCGGCGCGCCGGCGTGGCGCGGGTGCTGGCTCGGCGCGACTGGCAGGCGCCGGACCTGGCCCGGGCGCTGGGCGAGCTGCTGGAGGACCAGGCGCTGCGCGCGCGTTGCGCGCAGGCGGCCGGGGTGTTGCGCGCCGAGGACGGCGCCGCCGCCGCCTGCGAGGCCGTCGAGCAGCTGCTGGCGCCGCGCTGAGGCGGC
>DAIDHU010000575.1 GCA_027451915.1 Thiomonas sp.
CCGAAGGCCTTGACGAACACCCCGCCGTCCTTGTTCACCGCCTCGGCCCAGAACTTCAGGCCTTCGTACTGGCCCTGCGAGGCCACCGCGAAGGGCCCCGTGCTGGCGTAGAGGGTGCCGATCTTGATCTGCGCCGGGGCCATGGCCGCGTGGGCGGCCTGCGACGCGATGCCGGCGGCGGCGAGCGCGGCCGCGGCCGCGACGGTCTTCCAGGGCTTGAGCCTCTTGTGCTGTCGAGCTTGCATGCGATGTCTCCGTCAAAAAAATGGCCTCGCGAGTCCGGCCGCAGGATGCGCCGTACGCGATGGCCTGGTTGGCTCCCCTTCTGAGAGTCATCCGATTCTGGTGGCCCCCCCGAAACAGCGTCAACGCGACCTAACCCGTGAAATTGCAACAAGCTGTATCACCCGCCGGATCGTGCCGGCCTCGCGGCCCGTGCGCGGCCACAGCGCCGCCCGGGCCGCGAGGCGCTGGATGCGCGCACTTCGGCGCGGCGGCGGCGCGAGGCGCGCGGGGCCTGGAATGGGTCGATCACTACAATCGTCGCGCTGAACCCCTGGCGTGGCGCATCCGGCCGACTGGTGCGCAAGGGGTTATCCACAAGGAATTTCCATGAGCCTCAAATGCGGCATCGTGGGCCTGCCCAACGTCGGCAAGTCCACCCTGTTCAATGCGCTGACCCAGAGCGCGATTCCGGCCGAGAACTACCCCTTCTGCACCATCGAGCCCAACGTGGGCGTGGTGGAGGTGCCGGATCCGCGTCTGCACAAGCTGGCCGAGATCGTCAAGCCGCAGCGCGTGGTGCCGGCGGTGGTGGAGTTCGTCGACATCGCGGGCCTGGTGGCGGGGGCCTCCAAGGGCGAGGGCCTGGGCAACCAGTTCCTCGCGCATATCCGCGAGACCGACGCCATCGTCAACGTGGTGCGCTGCTTCGACGACCCCAATGTGGTGCACGTGGCCGGGCGCGTGGATCCGCTGGCCGATATCGGCGTGATCCAGACCGAACTGTGCCTGGCCGACCTGGGCACCGTGGAAAAGGCCGTACTGCGCGCGCAGAAGACGGCTCGCGCCGGCGACAAGGAGGCGCAGCGCCTGCTGGGCTTGCTGCAGCGCTGCGAGACCGCGCTGAACCAGGCCAGCCCGGTGCGCGCGCTGGACTTTTCGGACGAGGACCGCGCGCTGCTCAAGCCGCTGTGCCTGATCACCGCCAAGCCCGCCATGTTCGTGGGCAACGTGCTGGAGGACGGCTTCGAGAACAACCCGCACCTGGATCGCCTGCGCGAGTACGCGGCCTCGCAGGGAGCGCCGGTGGTGGCCATCTGCGCCAAGCTTGAGAGCGAACTGGCCGGCATGTCGGCCGAGGAAAAGATCGAGTTCCTGGCGGAACTCGGACAAAGCGAGCCCGGGCTGAATCGCCTGATCCGCGCGGGCTACGCGCTGCTCGGCCTGCAGACCTATTTCACGGCGGGGGTGAAGGAGGTGCGCGCCTGGACCATCCCGGTCGGAGCCACGGCTCCACAGGCCGCCGGCGTGATCCACACCGATTTCGAACGCGGCTTCATCCGCGCGCAGACCATCGCCTTCGACGATTTCGTGAAATACGCTGGCGAACAGGGCGCCAAGGACGCAGGGCGCATGCGTGCCGAGGGCAAGGACTACGTGGTGCGCGACGGCGACGTGCTGAACTTCCTGTTCAACGTCTGATGCGCGGGAGGCTCGCGCCTCCTCAGATCTCCACCGGCAGCATGCCCGCCGCCTTGACCTCGCGAAGCGACAGGCTGGTGTGAATGTCCCGCACGCCGGGCAGGGCGCAGACCTTGTCGCGCACCAGCCGGGCGAAGGCATCGTGGTCGGTGGCGACCAGCTCGAGCTGGTAGTCGTAGTGGCCGGAAAGGTTCTGGCAGGCCACGATGCCGTTGAGGGCGACCACCTGCGCCTCGAAGCTGGCCGCGCTGCGCGTGGTGTGCTCCTGCATGCGCACGTAGACAAAACCGTGCACTCCCAGGCCGATGCGCCTGCGATCCAGGCGTGCGTGATAACCGATGATCACGCCGGCTTTCTCCAGGATCTGCACGCGCCGCCAGCAGGGCGATGGCGAGAGCGACACGCGTTCGGCCAATTCGGCCATGGTCAGCCTGGCGTCGCCCTGCAGCGCATCGAGGATGCGCCGATCGATGCGATCGAGTTCGCGTTGCGTTTCCTGCTCTTCCTGCTGTTCCATGCGGACACCCCCGACTTGGAAAAACCTTTCGGAGAACATAGGCGCACGGGCCTGATTTTGGGAAATATCACCCCGTCAACCTGGCGATACTTCTCCCCATCGCCGCCGCGGGCAATCGACCAGCCCTCGGCGCAACCCTTTCCCGTGGGGAGCCTTCGACCATGCGCAACGCAAGCTCAGCCGCCCGAGCTGAGCCCCTGAGCGCGGAATCTGCGCGTACCATGACGGGTTTTCCTGCCGCCGCGGCCCGACCATGAATCCCGGCATCGCCTATGCCCTTGGCGCCTACATCGTCTGGGGCCTGTTTCCGCTGTATTTTCATCTGCTGGAGCCACTGCCGGCGCCGCAGATCCTGGCCCATCGCATGGTCTGGTCGGCGCTGCTGGTGCTGCTGATCCTGCTGGCCCTGCGGCGCTGGTCCTGGGTGCGCCAGTTGCGGGATCGGCCGGGAGTGGTCGCGCGTTTCGCCGCCAGCGCAGTGGTGCTGGCCTGCAACTGGCTGACCTATATCTGGTCGGTGAACAACGGCCACGTGGTGGAAGCCAGCCTGGGCTACTACATCAACCCGCTGATGAACGTGGCCCTGGGCACCGTGCTGCTGCACGAGCGCATGCGTCGGCTGCAGTGGGCGGCGGTGGCGGTGGCCGCGGCCGGGGTGCTGTGGATGGCCTTCGGCGTGGGCCACATGCCCTGGCTGGCCCTGATCCTGGCGGTCAGCTTCAGCAGCTACAGCCTGCTGCGCAAGATCGCCCCCCTGGGTTCGCTCGAGGGCCTGGCGCTGGAAACCGCGGTGCTGCTGCCGCTTGCATTGCTGTACCTGGGCTGGACCAGCCTGCGCGGCGACAACGCCTTCGCACTCGGCGACCTGGACCTGAAGCTGCTGCTGATGGCCAGCGGGCCGGTCACCGCCATCCCGCTGCTCATGTTCGCGGCCGGCGCCCGTCGCATTCCCTTCTCGCTGCTGGGCATCCTGCAGTACACCACGCCCACCTTGCTGCTGGTGCTGGGCATCGCCGTGTACCACGAGGCCTTCGGCGCCTCCAGGGCGCTGGGCTTCGGATTGGTGTGGGTCGGCATCGCCCTGTACATCGCCGAGGGCATGCTGCGGCGGCGCCGCCCGGAGCGCGCGCCCGCCTGATCAGCCCCGCGCGCAGGCCATCCAGCTGCCGGCAACGGCGGCGAGCACCACCGCGGCGTAGTCCAGCATGGCGCCGTCGCGCAACAATCCGACCCCCGTCAGCAGCACATGCACGCCCCAGGCGGCCAACGCCCCCCATGCGGCCTGGCGGGCCCAGCGCCCCGGACAGGGCCGCAGCACGCGTCGCGCGGCCAGCCCGGTGCCGGCGCCGACGAACAAGGGCATGAGACTGGTGGCGAGCAGCCAGCGCAGGGCGATCAGGACGATCATCGAGGGAGCGCGGAACGGGGGGCGGGGACAGGTTGAATCTTCGCGCAAAGGGCGCCAAGCGTGAAATCGTGCGCGGCTTTGACCTTGGTCATCCGCAAAGACCCGGCTAGCTTCGTAGAATTGAATGTGTCATGTTATTAGCAGCCGTCGGAGTCAACCATCAGACCGCGCCGCTGGATCTGCGCGAGCGTCTGGCATTTTCGGCCGAAGGGCTGAAGGAAGGGTTGCGCGCCTTGCGCGACACCCTGCACGCGCGCACCGGCGGCAGCGCGGTCGAGACCGCGATCCTGTCGACCTGCAATCGCACCGAGATCTATTGCGCCGCGCAGGCCGATCCGCGCGAGGCGCTGGTGAACTGGCTGGCCGACTCGCGCGAATTGCGCGAGGGTGACCTCATGCAGCACAGCTACCGCCTGGTGCACGAAGGCGCGGTACGCCACGCCTTTCGCGTGGCCAGCGGGCTGGACTCGATGGTGCTGGGCGAGCCGCAGATCCTCGGCCAGATGAAGGACGCCGTGCGCACGGCCTCGGACACCGGAACGCTGGGCGGCACCCTCGGCCAGATGTTCCAGCGCACCTTTGCCGTCGCCAAGGAGGTTCGAAGCACCACCGAGATCTGCGCGCATTCGGTGAGCATGGCGGCGGCCACGGTCAAGCTGGCCGAGGCGGTGTTCGAGAGCCTGGCCGACTGCCGCGTGCTGCTGATCGGGGCCGGCGAGATGATCGAGTTGGTGGCCACTCACTTCGCTTCCCGGCAGCCCAGGCACATGGCCATCGCCAACCGCACCCTGGAGCGCGGTGCGCGCCTGGCGCAACAGGTGGGGGCCGAGGCCATGCGTCTGGCGGACATGCCCCAGCGCCTGGCCGAGTTCGACATCGTGGTCAGCTCCACCGCCAGCACCCTGCCCATCATCGGCCTGGGCGCGGCCGAGCGCATGGTGCGCCAGCGCCGCCACAAGCCCGTGGTGATGGTCGACCTGGCCGTGCCCCGCGACATCGAGGCCGAAGTCTCCCAGCTTCCCGACGTGTACCTGTACTCGGTGGACGACCTGACCGAGCTGGTGCGCAGCAACGGCGAACGCCGCCAGGCCGCCGTGCACCAGGCCGAGTCGATCATCGAGAGCCGCGTGCAGGGTTTCCTGCAGTGGATGGATGACCGCGAACAGGTTCCCCTGATCCGCCAGCTGCAGGAGCAAAGCCGCAACTGGCAGCAGGCGGAGCTGGACCGCGCGCGCCGCGCGCTGGCCCGGGGAGATTCCCCCGATGCGGTGATGGAACTGCTGGCGCGCAACCTGTCGCAGAAATTCCTGCACAATGCCTTCGCGGCCATGCACCACACCGACCCCCAGCACCGCGACCAGGTCACGCGCGCGGTGCAGCGCCTGTTCCTGACGCCGCATCGCGGCTACGGCAGCAACTCCTAGTGTCCTGGGCCAGCGGCGCGGCGCCCCTCGGGCGCATGTGCCGCGGCCCCGGACCGCCTGCCCCGACAGGCACGACGATGAAAGCCTCCCTTCGCGACAAGCTCGACGCAGCCGCCCGCCGGCTCGAGGAAATCGACGCCTTGCTGGGTGCCGAGGGCACCGACGCGCAACGCCTGCGCGAACTGGGCAGCGAACGCTCGGATCTGGCCCCGGTGGTGGCGCTGCATGCTGATCTGGTCGCCTGCGAGGCGGCGCGCGAGCAGGCGCGCGCTCTGTTGGCCGACCCGGAGATGCGCGGCCTGGCCGAGGAGGAAGTTCGAAGCTGCGGCGAGCGCATCGAGCAGTTGGAGGATGCCTTGCAATGCGCGCTGCTGCCGCGCGACCCGGACGACCGCAAGGCCGCCTTCCTCGAAGTGCGCGCCGGCACCGGAGGCGAGGAATCGGCGCTGTTCGCGGCCGATCTGCTGCGCATGTACACGCGCTACGCCGAGCGCCGCGGCTGGCGCACCGAGCTGCTGGGCCACAGCGACAGCGATCTGGGTGGAGTCAAGGAAGCCGTGCTGCGCATCAGCGGCGACGGTGTGTACGGACGCCTGAAGTTCGAGTCCGGCGGGCATCGCGTGCAACGCGTGCCGGCCACCGAGTCACAGGGCCGCATCCATACCAGCGCGGCCACCGTGGCGGTGATGCCCGAGCCCGACGCGCAGGCGGCGGTGTCGATCAACCCGGCCGAGTTGCGCATCGACACCTTCCGCTCCTCGGGCGCGGGCGGGCAGCACATCAACAAGACCGATTCGGCGGTGCGCATCACCCACCTGCCCACCGGGCTGGTCGTGGAATGCCAGGACGACCGCTCGCAGCATCGCAACAAGGCCCGTGCCCTGGAAGTGCTGGCGGCGCGCCTGGAGCAGCGCCAGCGCCAGCAGGCTCAGGAGCGCGAGGCGGCGCAGCGCAGGAGCCTGGTGGGCAGCGGCGATCGCTCGGACCGCATCCGCACCTACAACGTGCCGCAGGGCCGCGTGACCGACCATCGCATCAACCTGACCTTGCACAAGATCGACGCCATTCTCGGCGGCGAACTCGACGAGATGCTCGACGCGCTGCACGCCGAGCACCAGGCCGAACAGCTGGCCGCGCTGGGATGACCCGCGACGAATGGCTGCGCGCCAGCGGCATCGAGCGCGCCGACGCGCTGGTGTTGCTGCGCGAACTCGCCGGCGTGTCGCGCGCGGCCTTGCTGGCGCATCCCGAAGCCGAGCTGGATGCGGCGCGGCTGGAGGCGCTGGAGCGGGCGGCCGAAGCTCTGCGCGGCGGGCTGCCACTGGCCTACGTCCTGGGTTGGCGGGAGTTCTACGGATTGCGCCTGGAGCTCAACCGCCATGTGCTGATCCCCCGCCCCGACACCGAATTGCTGGTGGAGTTCGCCCTGCGGCGCATCGACCCCCGCCATGCGGCCGAGGTGCTCGACCTGGGCACTGGAAGCGGGGCCATCGCCATCGCCATCGCGCACGAGCGCCCGCTGGCGCGCGTGCACGGCGCGGACCTCAGCGCCGAGGCGCTGGAACTGGCGCGGCGCAATGCCGAGCGCCTGCTGGCCCCGGAACGCCCCGGCGGCGCGGCCCGCTGGCACCTGGGAGACTGGATGCAGGCGCTGGCACCCGGGGCCGGGGATTTCGACCTCATCGTCTCCAACCCGCCCTACGTGGCCGAGGCGGATCCGCACCTGGCGGCGCTGCGCCACGAGCCGGCCCTGGCCCTGGTGGGAGCGCGCGCCTGCGCGGACGGGCTGGGGGACATCCGCGTGCTCGTCGCCCAGGCGGCGCCACGCCTGCGCGCCGGAGCCTGGCTGGCACTGGAGCACGGCTACGACCAGGCCGCGGCCGTGCGCGCGCTGCTGCAAGGAGCCGGGCTGCTCGAGGTGCACAGCCTGCGCGACCTGGCGGGCATCGAACGGGTCACGGCGGGGCGAGCCGGGCAATGACCCCTGGCCGGCGCGCAACAGCGGTCTTTCCTACAATCCGGGGATTCGCCGCATCTTGCTTCCCCCACCTGATTCCCGAGGCTCCCCGATGTCCGACGCACTGCAACGCATCGACCAGTTGGTCAAGTCCAACGACGTGGTGCTGTTCATGAAAGGCACCCCGCAATTCCCGCAATGCGGTTTTTCCGGCCGTGCGGTCCAGATCCTGAAGGCCTGCGGCGTGGCGCAATACGCCAGCGTGAACGTGCTGGAGGACAACGACGTGCGTCAGGCGGTGAAGGAATACGCCAACTGGCCCACCATTCCCCAGTTGTACGTGCACGGCGAGTTCGTCGGCGGCTCGGACATCATGACCGAGATGTACCAGAGCGGCGAACTCAAGGAACTGCTGGGCGGCTCCTGATGCCCGAGCCCCCCGCCCAGGCGACCGCACCCCGCCTGATCGTCGGCATCACGGGGGCCACCGGCGCCGTGTACGGGGTGCGACTGCTCCAGCACCTGCGCCGCCTGGGTGTGGCGCGTAGCCACCTCGTGGTCAGCCCCGCGGGCTGGATGAGCATTCGCGCCGAAACCGACATGGACCGCCGGGACGTGGAGGCGCTGGCCGACCAGGTGCACCCCATCGGCGACGTGGCCGCGAGCATCGCCAGCGGCTCCTTCCCCACGCTGGGCATGGTGGTGGCGCCCTGTTCCATGAAAACCCTCGCGGCCGTGGCCCACGGGCTGTCGGACAACCTGCTGTCGCGTGCCGCCGATGTGTGCCTGAAGGAGCGCAGGCGCCTGGTGCTGATGGCGCGCGAGACCCCGCTGAACCTGGCTCACCTGCGCAACATGACCCAGGTCACTGAAATGGGCGGGGTGATCATGCCGCCGCTGCCGGCGCTGTATCTGCGCCCCCGCAGCCTGGAGGAGATGGTCGACCACACCCTCGGGCGCGTGTTCGAGCAGTTCGGCCTGGCCCACGACCTCGCGCCGGCCTGGGCCGGCTGGCCGGCGCCGGGCGGGCCCGAGCTCGCCTAGGCGCGCCTAGACGCGCCAGCCGAACAGCATGTGCCGCTGCAGCGCGCGGCGCAGCGGCCACGCCGCCGACAAGGCGGCCAGGGCTCCCGCGCGCAACGCGGCGGCGCCGGGCAGATCCCAGGTGAAGCCGCGCGCCAGAAGATCCGTCAGGCCGAGCAGCACCGCACGGTCAGGCAGGCGCGCCAGGTCGTAGCGCCGCAGCGCGGCCTCCAGCCCGGCGGCATCCGTCTCGGCCAGCAGGCGCGCCAGCACCGCGCTGTCGCGCAGGCCCAGGTTCAGGCCCTGGCCCGCCACCGGGTGCAGGGTCTGCGCGGCATTGCCCAGTTGCACCGTGCGCCCGCGGCGCGTGCGCACGCGCGCATTGAGCCCCAGCGGGTAGCTGCCGAGCAGGCGCAGCTCCAGCGCGCGCCCGCACACGGCGGGCAACAGGGTCTGCAATGCGCGCAGGGCATCGGCCGTCCCCTGAGCCAGGAGCTCCTGCGCGCGCTGGGGGGGTACGCACCACACCAGCGCATAGTCGGCGCCGCGGGGCAGCAGCGCCACCGGGCCGTCGGGCGTGAAACGCTCCACCGCCAGGCCCTCGTGGGCGCGATCGCAGCTCAACTGGCCGATCAGGGCCGTCTGGCCGTAGTCGTGGTGCAGCTCGCGCTGCTGCTGGTTGTGGAAGGCCCCGCCCTCGGCGAGCACGGCGAGGTCGAAGTCCCGCGCGGAACCGCCGGCCTCGGGCACGGCACCGTCATCGACCGCGCCGGCCGGCGGGCACAGGCGCACGGACTCCGGCCCTTCCCGCGCCGTCACCGGGCTGGCATAGCGCACCGCGATGCCCGCCTGGCGCGCCGCGGACTGCAGCGCCCCCAGCAATTCGCCGTAGCGCACCGTGTATCCGAGCGCGGGCAGCGCCGCTTCGTCGGCTCGCAGCATCACCCGTGGCAGCGAGCTCAGCCCGGGGGCATGCTGGGAGACGTGGATGTGCCGGATCGCCGTGGCCGCGTCGCCGGGCCAGGCCCCCAGCGCCTGCAGCAGCTGCCGGCTGCCCTCGGACAGGGCGAGCACGCGCGGATCGGCCAGCGCGGCCTGCGCGTCGGGCTGGGCGTCGAAGACCTGCAGTTCGGCCCGGCTTCCGAGCTGGCGCATACGCAGCGCCAGGCTCAGGCCCACCGGGCCCGCACCGACGATGGCCACGCGCGGGGCCCGAGGCCGCGGCTGGGCGGGGGGGGCCGCGCGATCGCGGCGCGCCACGCTGGCGCAACAGGCCTCGCTCATCAGGCCCCCATCAGTTGCTCGATGTCGGCCACGGTCTTGGGGGCCTGCCGGGTCAGCACCTCGCAGTCCGCATGCTCGCGCACCAGCACATCGTCCTCGATGCGGATGCCGATGTCGTGGTAGGCCTCGGGCAGGTCGGCGGCGGCGCGCACGTACAGGCCAGGCTCGATGGTCAGCACCATGCCCGGGCGCAGCACCCTGGCCGCCGGCACGCTGGCACCGTCGGGCAGGGCGCGCGGCGGCTCCCCGGGCTCGGAATATTCGCCGCAATCGTGCACGTCCATGCCCAGCCAGTGGCTGGTGCGATGCATGTAGAAGCGCCGGTACGCGCCGGTGTGCAGCACCGCGTCGACGTCGGGGGCGGTGGCGCGCGGGATCAGCCCGGTATCGAGCAGGCCCTGGGCGAGCACCCGCAGCGCGGCCTCGTGGGGGTCGGTGAAGCGCGCCCCGGCACGCGTCGCTTCGATCGCGGCGCGCTGCGATTCCAGCACGATCTCGTAGAGCTCGCGCTGCGGCCCGGAGAATCGCCCGCCCACCGGGAAGGTGCGGGTGATGTCGCTGGCGTAGCCGTCGAGCTCGCAGGCGGCGTCGATCAGGCACAGGCTGCCGCGGCGCAGCAGCGCGTTGCCCGCGCGATAGTGCAGGATGCAGGCGTTCGCGCCCGCGGCCACGATGCTGCCGTAGGCCGGGGCCTGCGCGCCGGCGCGGCGAAAGGCGTGCAGCAGCTCGGCCTCGAGGTGGTATTCGCGCAGATCCGCCGGCGCGCCGGCGCCCGCGGCGCGCATGGCGCGGCGATGCGCCTCGCTGGAAATGTCCGCGGCGCGGCGCATCACCTGCAACTCGTAGTCGTCCTTGAACAGGCGCATCTCGTCCAGGGCGGCGCACAGGTCCTGCTGCGTGGTGGGCGCGTGACGGCCGGCGCGAGCCTGCGCCCGCACCGCCTGCAGCCACCCCTGCACGCGGGTTTCCAGGCCCTCGTGCACGCCGAAGGGCCACCACACGGCGGGTCGGTCCATCAACATGCGCGGCAGCACGGCGTCGATGTCCTCGATGGACCCGGCCGCGTCCATGCCGAAGGCCTCACGCGCGGCGTCGGGGCCGAAACGCACGCCATCCCAGATCTCGCGCTCGGGATCCTTCGGGCGGCACAGCAGGGTGCTGCGCGCGCTTCCATCGCGCTCGACCTCCAGCACCAGCAGGCTGTGCGGCTCGGTGAAGGCGCTGAGGTAGTAAAAGTAGCTGTCGTGCCGATAGGGGTAATCGGCATCGCGGTTGCGCATGCGCTCCGGCGCGGTCGGAACCAGGGCGACGCCGCCGCCGGCATCGGCGATACGCCGGGCCAGCTGGGCGCGGCGCAGGGCGCACTGGCGCAGCAACTGCGCGTCGGGAAGCTCGGGAGCGGTGGCGGTGGACAGGACGGGGACTGCGGACATCGTGGGTGGGCATCGAAAGGCGCGCGAGGCGCCGCAACCTTGAGCTTACCCCCGAGCGGCCCCGGGCCGCTGGGAGGCGATCGATGCCCCCTCCGCGGCACGCAGCCGGGCATCGAGCTCGGCGAGTTGCCCGGGGGTGCCAAGGTTGTGCCAGGCGCCCCGCCAGTGCTCGCCACTGACCCGCCCGGCCTCGACCTCGGCGTACAGCCAGGGAAACAGCTTCCAGGCCTGGCGCGCCGGACGACCGGCGAACAATCCGGCGTGGAACACGGCAATATTGCCGTAATTGAGCTTTTGGCCCTCGCGCCGCACGCGGCCGTCGGGACCCAGCGCCATGTCGCCGCCGGGATGGTGCGCGGGGTTGTCGGCCAGCACGAAGTGCGCGCTGGTGGATCCCGGATCGGCCGCGATGCGCGCCGCTGCCGCGTGCAGGCGCGCATAGTCGAATTCGGTGTAGATGTCGGCGCTGAGCACCGCGAAGGGTGGGGCCTCGGGCCCTCCCAGCAGGGGCAGCGCGGTGGCCACGGCGCCGCCGGTCTCCCAGGCCTGCTCGGGCTCGCGCGAGTAGTCGATGCGCAGATCCCAGCGCGAGCCGTCGCCCAGCGCCTCGACCAGGCGGTCCCCCAGCCAGCCGAGGTTGACCACCAGCTCGCGCAGCCCGGCACGGCGCAGGCGCTCGATCTGCCAGACGATCAGGGGCTTGCCCGCCAGCTCCAGCAAGGGCTTGGGCAGTCGATCGGTGAGCGGGCGCATGCGCTCGCCGCGTCCGGCGGCCAGGATCAGGGCTTTCATGGCGGCCGCGACCTAGAAGGTGTAGGCGTCGCGCCGCGCCACGCCCTGCAGGCGGTCGAGCAGGCGCAGCAGGGGCGCGAACTGCGCGTAGCGCGAGGCCACCGCGCGCACGTAATCGAGCACCAGGGGCAGGTCGTTCAGGTACTGCGCCTTGCCGTCGCGGTGGTACAGGCGCGAGAAAATGCCCAGCACCTTGAGCTGGCGCTGCAGGCCCATCCACTCGAAATCCTTGTAGAAGGCGCCGAAATCAGGGTTCACCGGCAAGCCCGCGGCACGCGCCGCCTCCCAGTAGCGGATCGCCCAGTCGATCTGCTGCTGCTCGGGCCAGGCGATGTAGGCATCGCGCAGCAGCGAGACCAGGTCGTAGGTGATCGGGCCCAGCACCGCGTCCTGGAAATCGAGCACGCCGGGGTTGCCCTGTTCGCGCTGCGCGGGCAGCACCATCAGGTTGCGGCTGTGGTAGTCCCGGTGCACCAGCACCACGGGCTGCGCAAGCACGTTGTCCAGCAGGGCCTCCATGACCCGGCGCAGGCCCTGGCGCTCCTGCTCGTCAAGCTCCGCCTGCATCTGGCGGCGCACGTACCAGGCCTCGAACAGATCCATCTCGACCTGCAGGCGCTCGCGGTCGTAGGCCGGCAAGGGCGCCCGCAGGCCCTGCATGCGCACCAGTGCGTTCAGCGCGTCGCGCATCAAGGCATCGCAGGCCGCCATGTCGCCCGCCGCACGGGCCTGCAGCAGCGCCTCCAGATAGGTGGTGCTCCCCAGGTCGGACAACAACACCCAGCCTTGCGCGTCGTCGCGCGCGAGCACCCTGGGGGCCGAGAGCCCGCCCGCGCGCAACACCTCGGCCACCTGGCAAAAGCGTCCGACATCCTCCTTCTCGGGAGGCGCGTCCATGACGATGAGGGTGGCGTCGTCCCCGGCCGACGCGTCCAGCCGGAAATAGCGCCGGAAACTGGCGTCGGCCGAGGCCGGGCGCAGGCTGGCGGGAAGCAGGGCGGTGCCGCCCGGGGAGGACTCCAGCCAGGCGCGCAGGCGGGCGAGCCGGGCGTCGACCTCGGGGGCAGGGGTGGATTCGGGGCTTTTGCGGGTCATGGGCAGGGGGGGTGGCGGCTCCACGACTTCGGAAGCGCCGGGGGGTTCCTATAATCGGCGCCGATTCTAGGAGGCCGCGGACCGTGGCCGCCGGCCACGTGCGCGGGTCCGACCGCGCCCCGGCCCGTAACCCGCCCGTCCAGTGCTCCTTTTGCCGCAGATCCTGCCCCGTGCCCCGCGCCACGCCCGTGTTCGCGCGCTGGCCGTCGCCATCGGCCTGATGCTGGCCCGCGCGGCGGCGGCCGCCGATGCGCCAGCCCCGGGCGCGAGCCGTCCCGGGCTGGCGCTGCGGCCGAGCCCGACCCTGGCGGAGAAGCTGCCCTCCCAGGCGCAGCCCCTCGAGCCGGTGTTCGTGGACGCCGGACAACTCAGCATGCAGCCCGACATCCGGCTGGATGCCAGCGGCGCGGTGCAGTTGCGCCGGCACTCGATCGTGTTCAAGGCCGACGCGCTGCACGACGATCTGGTGACCAACGAGATCGACGCGCGCGGAGACGTGCGCGTCCTGCGCGACGGCAATGTATTCAGCGGCCCCAGCCTGAAGTTCAACCTGGACGACAGCACCGGGGCCATGCCCGATGCGCATTATTTCTTCAACCGCACGCAGGGCGGTGGCCAGGCGGCGGCGGTGCAGTTCCTCGGCAGCCAGCACGTGCAGGCCGAGAAGGCGACCTACACCACCTGCACCGAATCGCCCGCCGACTGGGTGCTGCAGGCCGCCCACCTGGACCTGGACTTCGCCTCCGACACCGGCGTGGCCGAGGACGGCGGGGTGAAGTTCAAGGGCGTGACCATCCTGCCCCTGCCCTACGCCAGCTTTCCGCTGACCACCGCGCGCAAGTCGGGGCTGCTGCCGCCCACCATCGGGCTGGACAGCCGCAACGGCCTGGATTGGGCCCAGCCGTACTACTGGAATATCGCCCCCAACTACGACGCCACGATCACGCCGCGCCTGTTGCTGCGCCGGGGCCTGATGGGCAGCGCCGCGGTGCGCTGGCTGGAACCCCGCTACAGCGGCAACGCCATCGTGGACTACTTGCCCGAGGACCGCAGCAACGACGGCAATTCGCGCTGGGCCGCGGTATTCCAGCAAGGGGGCAGCCTGGCCAGCAACCTGAGCTACGGCCTGAACCTGCAGCGCGTGTCCGACAACAACTGGTGGCAGGATTTCGGCAGCGTCGACCCGGTGATCGCGGGCAACCGTACCCTGCCCCAGCAGGGACAGATCACATGGTCGCAGCCCAACGGCATGCTGCAGGCCAGTTTCAACACCTGGCAGACCCTGCAGAGCACGGTCTCGCCGGTGGCGGTGCCCTACGACGTGCAGCACCAATTGCTGGGCAGCTGGCGCAGCCCCAACGATACCGGGTTGCAGTGGCAGCTGGACGCCGCCACCGCGCGCTTCAGCAACAGCACCCCCACGCTGCTGTCCGGGGATCGCAGCTACGTCGATCCCACCCTCAGCCTGCCCTGGGTGGCGCCGCAGGGCTTTGTCACGCCGGCGCTGCATCTGTATGCGGCCACCTACACCACCGATTCACCCATGTCGAACGGCTCCACGTCGGCGACGCGCACGGTACCCAGCTTCAGCCTGGACTCGGGCCTGGTGTTCGAGCGTGCCACCCACGCCTTCGGCCACGACCTGACACAGACCCTCGAACCGCGCCTGTACTATGTCTACACCCCCTATCGCGCGCAGCAATATCTGCCGAATTTCGACAGCGCCCCGCTGGACCTGAACCTGGCGACCATCTACACGGACAATCTGTTTTCGGGCAATGATCGCATCGCCGACGCCAACAACATCACCGCCGGCGCCACCACGCGATGGCTCGACGCCAGCAGCGGAGCTGAATACGCCAGCCTGACGGCGGCGCAGCGGGTGCTGCTGAGTCCGCAGCGCGTGACCCTGACCGGCACGCCCGTGCCGAAGGGGCTCAGCGACACCTTCCTGCTGGGCTCCCTGTCGGTCACGCCCAACTGGAGCGCCAACGCCGGAATCGACTACAACATGGGCCTGCGCGAGCTGGCGCAGGCCAGTTTCGGCGCCCAGTGGCATGTCGGCGATTTCAAGAACCTGAGCCTGTCCTATCTGACCCAAAGTGCCACCGCCACCCAGATTCCCCTGCGCTACGTCAACGGCGCCTGGCAGTGGCGCCTGTCGTCGCGCTGGTATTCCGTGGGGCAGGCCGACTACAGCCTGCAGGACCGCAGCCTCAACAACGGATTGTTCGGCTTCGAGTACGACGGCGGATGCTGGGTGGGGCGCATCGTGCTGCAACGCCAGTCGCTGACCGCCGTGAGCGGCACCACGCGCATCCTGTTCCAGCTGGAGCTCTCGGGCTTTTCACGTCTGGGCAACAATCCCTTGGGGGCCCTGCAGCAAAATATCCCCGGTTATCAACTGGTGCACCAACCGACGGCCGTCCCGAGCCGCTACGTGAACTATGAATAAATTCTTGCCGCGCCTCGCCTTGCTCGCCGTACTTGGTGCAGGCCTGTCGGGGGTCGCGGCCCAGGCGCAAATGACCTTGCCCGGCGCCGCGGGCTCGGCGCAGGGCCTGGGGCCGCAGGCTTCCGGCGGCGGCGCGCAGTCGCCGAGCAGTGACGGCATCGCCGCGGTGGTGGGCGACCAGGTTATCACGCAGTATGACCTGAAGTTGCGCGTGGACGACACGCTGGGCCAGCTTGCTCGCCAGCATCCCGGCGAGCAGCCGCCGCTGGACCAGGTTCGCGCCCAGGTCCTGCAACAGATGATCGACGAGTACGCGCTGGCCGAATACGCCGAGCAGACCGGCCTGCAGGTAGGCGAGGACACGCTCAAGCGCGCCCTCGCCCAGGTGGCCGCGGCCAACCATCTCGACGTGGAGCAATTGCGCGCCAAGGTGCGCGAGCAGGGCATGGGCTGGAAGGACTTCGAGGGGCAGTTGCGGCGCGAAATCCTCATCGACCGCCTGCGCCAGCGCGACGTGGGCGCCAAGGTCAGCGTCAGCGACCAGGAAGTCGACGACTACCTCTCGCACATGCGCTCGCTGCAGGGGCAGGTGGCGCCCACGGAGCAGCTGCATCTCGCGCAGATCTTCGTGCCGCTGCCTGAGCACGCCGATGCGCAGCAGGTGGCGCGCGCCCGCGAGCGCATCGACGCGGCCGCGGCCGCCTTGCAGCAGGGCAGGCGTTTCGAGGTCGTCGCGCAACAATTCTCCCAGGGCCCGGAGGCCGCGCACGGGGGCGACCTGGGCACGCGCCCGGCCGGCGAGTGGCCCGACCTGTTCGTCCGTGCCGTGCGGGATCTTCAGCCGGGGCAGATCAGCTCGGTGATCCGCAGCCCGGCCGGGTTCCACATCCTGGAGATGGTCGGCCGGCAGCATGCCGCCGGAATGCCCCGGACCGCCATGCAGGCGCAAGTGCGTGAAATCGTGCTCGACGCCGACAACGACAGCGCGCGCGCCGCGGCGGTGCATGAGCTGCAGGCGGTGCGCCGGGCGGTGCTGGCCGGCGAGGTGAGTTTCGCGGCCAAGGCCAAGGAGATCTCCCAGGATCTGGCCACGGCCTCGCAGGGCGGCTCCCTGGGCTGGCTGCTGCCCGGGCAGTTGCCCGCGGCGCTGGACAGCGCGCTGGACAGCCTGAATCCCGGCCAGATCTCCCAGCCCCTGGTCGTGCCGGGGCGCGTGGTCTTGCTGCAGCTGGTGGACCGACGCGAGCATGCGCTGGGGCCGGGCCAGGAGCGAGCCGTCGTGCGCAGCGAGCTGTTGCAGCGCAAGGCCGAGAAGGACTTCCACGACCTGGTGCGCGACGTGCGCGAGCGCACCTACGTGCGCATCCCCGGCGACGATTCCTGATGTCCGGGCGAAGGCGCGAAGGCCGGGCTCCGCGCGCCGGCGGGCGCCCGCGGGGGCGCGGCGACGCGGGTGCGGCCGGACGCGTCGACGGGCATGTGGCCCGCAAGCGCTTCGGCCAGCACTTCCTGACCGACGCCTCGGTGATCGATGGCATCGTCGATGCCATTGATCCGCGCCCCGGACAGAACCTGGTGGAAATCGGCCCCGGGCTGGGCGCCCTGACCCTGCCGGTGCTGGCGCGCGCGAAAGCGCTCGCCGTGGTCGAGCTCGACCGCGACCTGGCCCAGCGCTGGCGCGCGCGCGCCGAATCGGGGCTGCGGGTGATCGAAGGCGATGCCCTCGCGCTGGATTTCAGCTCTTTGGGCGAAGATTTGCGGGTCTTTGGCAATCTTCCCTACAACATCTCCAGCCCCTTGCTGTTCCACCTGTTCGATTGCGCGGAGCAGGTCGCGGACCAGCATTTCATGCTTCAGAAAGAAGTGGTCGATCGCATGGTGGCGTCTCCACGCAGCGCCGCCTATGGACGCTTGTCGGTCATGCTGCAATGGCGCTACCGCATGTGGCCGGTGCTGGACGTGCCGCCCGAGGCCTTCAGCCCGCCTCCGCGCGTGGAGTCCGCGGTGGTGCGCATGCAACCCCGCGCGACGGCCGAGCTGCGCGGCCTGCGGGCGGCGCGGCTGCAGCGCCTCACGGCGGCCGCCTTCTCGCAGCGCCGCAAGCTGCTGCGACATGGCCTGGGGCCCTGGCTGCAGGAGCAGGGCTACGAGGGAGACTTCGACCTGCAGCGCCGCGCCGAGGAGGTGGGGGTGGACGAATACATCGAGCTCGCGCTGGAGCTGCGCGAGCATGGCGCGGCCAGCGCGGCGCCTGGCGCCTGACGGCGGCCAGCGCCCTGGGCGCCTGGGCTGCCTGCGCGCCTAGGCTGCCTGCGCCAGCCAGGTGCCATACCACGGCGCGCTGGTGGGACGCACCGAGCGGCTGGCTCGGAAACCCGGTTCCACTTCACCCCGCAACGCCTCCCGGGCAGGCGCGCGGGTCACAGAAAAGAGTAGAAGACCCGGAACTCCACCCCCTGCTCGTACCAGAAGTCGGAGGCATCGCGGAACACATCCAGCAAGGTCTCGCGCGCTTCCTTGTCGAAGCGCTGGGTCATGGGCAGCTGCTCAAGCACGATGACAAAGCCGGGCTGCGGCCCCGCGCTGGCGATCATGTCGGTCAGGCAGTCGCGCAGGGCGTCGAAGTTCTTGCCGAAATGCTTGGGGAACAGGAAGGAGCGCGACAGGGTCTCCAGCACTTCCTGCTTGGTGGTCGCCTGCGCCAGGTTGGCGTAGAGGAAATGCTGTCCGGCTTCCTGCGCGGCCGCCATGAGCTCGTTCACCCGGAAGGCGCGGATCGACTGCACGATGTTCGGACGCAAAGCCTTGAGGTTGACGCCCTCGTCGACCTCAACCGGCAATGGATTGGAAACTTGCGTAGTGATCATGGGTGTAATAGCAGACATCGGGGCTGCGCGGGGCACCACCGCAAACGATTCGCCTGGCTCCCCGGGTGCGGCCGCCCGGAGTGGGTACGGTGTATTCACGGTAATATCCACGTGGTTTGCGCGGCAACAGGTGCTCGTAATTGCCGAACACGATTCCGTCCTTGGCGTAAGGAAACGGACCTCCGCTGCGAATTCGCCGCAGGGTCAGCAAGGCTTCGCGGTCCAGACGCGCCGCCTGCACGGCGCTTGGGTGCGGACGCTCCAGCCCGCCTTGACGAGCCTGGGCCTGGGGTCCGCAGCCGATCCACGCAGCGAAGGCCAGCAGCAACGTCAGCGCCAGCCCGCGCAGCCTCCACCAGGGGTCGATACGGGAAACGCTGGACGGCGGATGCTTCGCGTCGACCCCAGGAGTCTGCGTCGCGACCACGCCAGTCGAGCCCCGTTTCAACTTGTTGTCGTGACGGGCGGTCAGCCAGAGCACGGTAGTGGAGTTATTGGCGGTCCGGCCG
>DAIDHU010000576.1 GCA_027451915.1 Thiomonas sp.
GGGCGAGGCCCGCGCCCGCGTCGACCAGCTGCTGACGCGCCTGCAGGGCCCGCAGGACGGGCAGCCGGCGCCTGGCGCCACGGAGGGCAGGTGATGGGCGCGCCGACGACGACCACGCTGGAAGTCAGCATCATGGGCCAGAGCTATGTGCTGGCCTGCCAGGAAGGCGAACAGGAGGCGTTGCGCCAGGCGGTGGCCGAGGTGGACCGCGAGATGTGCAGCATCCGCGATCTCGGGCGCATCCGGGCGCGCGAGCGCATCGCCGTGCTGGCGGCGCTGAACCTGGCGCATGCCAAGCTCACCGGCGGCGCCGGGGAAGCCGCCGCCTCGCCGGCGCCGGCCGAGCTGGGCGCGCGCCTGCATCGCCTGCAGCAGCGCCTGGACGCCGCGCTGGACGAGGACGGCCAGCTGCTCTGAGCGCGCCCGCGCGGGGCGCAGCTGCGCGCGCCGCGGCCCGGTACAATCGGCAGGGTCTGCCTGGCTGCGCCGATCAGGCATTTCTTGAACCGATGCGCTGTGCCTCGGGCCTGGAAGATTCCACGTGGGCGCGAAGTGTCTCGCGCAGACGCTCCCGAAGCGTGGTGACCTAGCCCACCTGTCCCGGAAGGGTTCAGGGATCCACGGTCGGCGCGGTCCGGGCAGACGCCCTCCATTCCCGCGAGCGTCTTCGCGGCAGCGCTGCCCAGCCTGCCGCGCAGGCCGCAGCGCGGCCTCGTACAGCCTCGCCCACCCTACGCCATGCCCGTCGTATTCCTGCTCGAGCTCATGCTCCTGGGTTCCTTCACCGGCTGTTTCGCGGGAATGCTCGGCCTGGGCGGAGGCATGCTGCTGGTGCCCTTCCTGACCTTCATGTTCACGCACCAGCACTTCCCGCCCGAGCTGGTCGTGCACATGGCCATCGCGACCTCGCTGACCACCATCGTGTTCACCGCCTCGTCGAGCGTGCGCATGCATCACAAGCGCGGCGCCGTGCAGTGGCACACGGTGCGCTGGCTGGGTCTGGGCGCCCTGCTGGGCACCTTCGTCGGAGCCCACCTGGCCAGCCGCCTGCAATCGAGCTGGCTGGCGCTGTTCTTCGGCGCCTTCGTCGGCATGTCGGCGCTGCGCATGTTCCGGGGCGCCCGGCCGGATGCCGGACAGGCGCCCGAGCAGCGCCTGCCCTCCGCGCCGCTGGTACTGGCCGCCGGCGGGGGCATCGGCGCCATCTCCTCGGTGCTCGGCGCGGGCGGAGGCTTCCTCACCGTGCCCTTCCTGCGCTGGCGCGGCGTGCCCATGCGCACGGCCGTGGGCACCAGCGCCGCCACGGGCCTGCTGATCGCCATCGGCGGCCTGCTCGGCTACGTGTCGGCCGGCCTGGGCGCGCAGGGACTGCCGCGCTACTCGATGGGCTATGTGTACGTGCCGGCGCTGCTGGCCTGCTCGGTCACCAGCGTGATCTCGGCGCCGCTGGGCGCCAGCCTCACCCATCGCATGCCGGTGCACGTGTTGCAGCGCGTGTTCTCCCTGCTGCTGCTGGGCCTGGCCAGCTACATGTTCTACAAGGGGCTGCAGCAGCTGGGCTGGGTGAACGCTCGCGGCTGACAAGGCGTGGCCCCGGGCGTCTTGCACGCGGATCCCGCGGCGCGGGAGGGCGAAGCGCTGCGCTGGGTGCTGGACACCAATGTGGTGCTGGACTGGCTGG
Source organism: Thiomonas sp. (assembly GCA_027451915.1). Taxonomy (GTDB): domain Bacteria; phylum Pseudomonadota; class Gammaproteobacteria; order Burkholderiales; family Burkholderiaceae_C; genus Thiomonas_A. The sequence continues at coordinate 1,682 of DAIDHU010000576.1, forward strand.
TGTTCGGCGATGCGCACATGCGCGGGGCCGACGCCTGGCTGCGCCAGGGCCGCGCGCGCTGGCTGCACACCCCGGCCATGCTCGAGGAACTGTGCGAGGTGGTGTCGCGCGAGCAGGTGCTTCGCCGCGCGCGCGCCGATGCCGGGGCGCTGGGCCGAAGCGTGCGCGAGGCCTCGCGCGCCCACGGCATCCTGATGCCCGAGGCGGCCCCCTGCCCCTGGCGCTGCAGCGACCCGGACGACCAGATGTTCATCGACCTCGCCGCGCAGGAGCGCGCGCAATGCCTGCTCACCCGCGACAAGGCCCTGCTGGCGCTGGCACCCCGCTGCGCCGTGCTGGGTCTGCGCATCCTGCGCCCGTCCGAGCTCGGCCTGCCGGACGGGGACGGGGACGGGGCCGGGCGCCCAGCGCCCGCTTCCGATCTCAGGCCCCGACGGGCAGGGGCTGGCGACGCGACCAGACAATGAGGCCGATGCCCAGCAGGATCAGCGGAATCGACAGCAGCTGGCCCATGGTCGCGCCGAACCAGAGGTAGCCGAGGAAGGCATCGGGCTGGCGAAAGAATTCGGCGGTGAATCGCGCCAGGCCGTAGCCCAGCGCAAACCAGCCGGCGATGAAACCGCGCGGACGCGGCTTGGAGCGCAACCACCACAGCAGCGCGAACAGCAGCACGCCTTCGAGGCTCAGCTCGTAGAGCTCGGAGGGGTAGCGCGGAACCAGGGAGCCCGATTCCGGATAGATCATCGCGCCGGGCCACCAGGCGGGCGCCGCGCGGCCCCACAGTTCGCCGTTGATGAAATTGCCCATGCGGCCGAAGGCGATGCCGGGAGGAATCATCGGCGCGATGAAATCCACCAGTTCCAGCCACCCGACGCGGCGCTTGCGCGCGAACCACCAGGCGGCCACCAGCACGCCCAGCAAACCGCCATGGAAGGACATGCCTCCGTCCCACACCGCGGCGATCTGCGAGGGATGGGAAAAGTAGTAGGCCGGCT
>DAIDHU010000577.1 GCA_027451915.1 Thiomonas sp.
CCGCTGGCGGCCTGGTGCGATGCGCAGGGGCGGCGCCTGCGCCGGTGTTTCGAGGCGCGGCGCCGAGCCGGCTGGGTGCGTGAGGGCCACGGGGATCTGCACCTGGACAACCTGATCGACTTCGAGGGCGATGTGACGGCATTCGATTGCGTGGAATTCGACCCCGCGCTGCGCTGGATCGACGTGCAGGCCGACATCGCCTTCGCCTGCATGGATCTGCACGCCCATGGCCGCCCTGACCTGGCCTGGCGCCTGCTGGACGGCTGGCTGGAAGGCACGGGTGATCACGCCGGCATGGCCGTGCGCCGCTATTACCTCGTGTACCGCGCCCTGGTGCGCGCCCTGGTCCTGGCGCTGCGGCGCTCCCAGGGGGCGGCGGCGAAGGGGGTGGATTACGTGGCCGTGGCCCAGCGCCTGTCCCGGTCGGGCCAACCCCGCCTGCTCATGACCCACGGGCCCTCGGGCTCGGGCAAGAGCTGGCTTGCCCGGGCCTTGCTCGAGGTGGCCGGCGCCGTGCGGGTGCGCTCCGACGTGGAGCGCAAGCGCCTGTTCGGGCTTTCGGCCCTGGAGGCGACGCAGCCGGCGCAGGCCTACTCGGCCCAGGCGACGCGCCGCACCTATGCCCGCCTGCGCCGGCTGGCCCGGGGCGTGCTCGCCGCCGGCTACCCGGTGATCGTCGACGCCGCCTTCCTGGAGCCGGCGCGGCGCGATCCCCTGATCGCCCTGGCGCGCTCGATGGGAGTGCCCTGGACCCTGCTGAACTGCCATGCCGACGCGGCCTTGCTGCGTCAGCGTCTGCTGGCGCGCCGCCGGCGCGGCGACGACGCCTCGGAGGCCGACCCGCTGGTGCTCGAAGCCCAGCTCGAGCGCGGCGACCTCCTTCGCCCCGAGGAGCGCGCGCATGGCATCGACGTGGACACCGGCGCGCCTCTCGACGTCGCGCGCATCGCCGCGCGCTGGGCCGCCATGGATGGCGGGATCGAGCCATGAGCCCGCCGCGGCGACGCTTCGACGTGTGCAACGGCGATGCCGACGGTCTGTGCGCCGTCGTGCAATGGCGCCAGCTCGATCCCGCGCCGGCCGAGCTGGTCACCGGGCTCAAGCGGGACATCGAGCTGCTGCGCCGGGTGCGAGCGCAGGCGCGCGACGAGGTCCTGGTATGCGACCTGTCCATGCAGCGCAACCTGCCGGACTTGCTGCGCCTGCTGGACCAAGGAGCGAGCGTGCGCTACTTCGACCACCACGCCGTGGAGCATGTGCCGCGCCATCCCCGCTTGCAGGCCTGGCTGGACGATTCGCCGCGCATGTGCAGCAGCCTGCTGGTCGACCGCTACCTGGGCGGGCGCCGGCGCGCCTGGGCCCTGGTGGGTGCCTACGGCGACAATCTGGTCGAGGTGGCCGATGCGCTGGCGCGGGACCTGGGTTTGGAGGCGGAGCAGCGCGCGACGCTGCTCCGCCTCGGGCAAGCCGTGAATTACAACGCCTACGGCGATGACGAGCGCGACGTGCTGATCCCCCCGGCGAATCTGTACGGCCTGCTGCTGCGACACGCGGACCCGCTGCGCCTGCTCGAGCAGGAGCCGATCCTGCGAGACATCGAGGCCTTGCGCGAGGCGGACCTCGAGCAGGCACTGCGCCTGGGTCCCTGGCGCGAACACGCACGCGGGCGCATCTGGCGCCTGCCCGACGCGGCTTGGAGCCGCCGCGTGGGCGGCAGCCTGGCCAATGTGCTGGCCGGGCTGCGCCCCGAGCTGGCCCATGCGGTGTTGCGCGATACGGCCGCCGGGCCCCTGGTCGCCAGCGTGCGCGCGCCCCTGCGCCTTCCCCGGGGCGCCCACGAGCTGTGCCGGCGCTTCGGCGGCGCGGGCCGCGCCGCGGCCGCTGGCATCGACGACCTGGCGCCCGGCGAGCTGGGCCGCTTTGTCGAGGCCTTCGAGGCCGGCGACTGGGTGCGCGGGCCGGTCGGCCCGGGGCAGGCGGGGGCCTGCTGATGCGGCGGGCCGGTGGCGCACGCGTCGCTCGATTGCGGCGTAGAGTAGCGGTCTGCCCGTTTCGCGCCGGCTTGCGCGGCGGCATGCCCCATGAATCCCAACGCTTCCTCGTCGACGCCCGGCGCGGGCCCGCGCGCCCGCTTTCTGGACGTCCTGCTGCGCACCTTTCATTCCCTGCAGGGCTACAACTACCGCATCTGGGCGGCAGGCGCCCTGGTGTCGAACATCGGCACCTGGATGCAGCGCATCGCCCAGGACTGGCTGGTGCTGACCGTGCTCACCCACGACAGCGGGGCCTCGGTCGGCCTGGTGATGTCCCTGCAGTTCGGCCCACCCATCCTGCTCATGCCCCTGGCCGGCATGGCCGCCGATCGTTTCGATCGCCGGCGCCTGCTCATCGTGACCCAGTCGGCGATGGCGGTGCTGGCGCTGGGCCTGGGCCTGCTGACCCTCGCCGGGGCAGTCACCCTGTGGCAGGTCTACGCCTTCGCCGGCGTGCTGGGCTGCGTGAGTTCCTTCGACGCCCCGGCGCGCCAGACCTTCGTGGCGGAGCTGGTCGGTGACGAGGGTCTGCCCAATGCCGTGGCGCTGAACTCCACGCTGTTCAACGGCGCCCGGCTGGTGGGGCCGGCGGTGGCCGGGTTGATGATCGCCGCGGTCGGCAGCGGCTGGGTGTTCGTGATCAACGCCCTGTCCTTCGTGGCGGTCATCGCCGCGCTGGCGGCCATGCGCGCGCACGAGCTGCGACGGGCGCCGCGCGCGCCGGCCGGGCCTTCGGGCATCGTCGAAGGTTTTCGCTACCTCAGAGGGCGCCCGGACCTGATCGTGGCGCTGAGCATGCTGTTCCTGGTGGGCACCTACGGGCTGAACTTTCCCATCTTCGTGTCGACGATGTCGGTGCGCGTGTTCCATGGGGGGGCGGGGCAGTACGGGGCGTTGTCGTCGGCCATGG